>BNVA01000023.1 GCA_025997755.1 Spirochaetia bacterium
CGTATTTTTCCGATCCAAGTTTACGGGCATAGGACATTGCTATTGTCGCAGATTCTTTCATTGTGTCGCCCATCTTGCCGGTTAATGTAAAACCTTCTTTGCCCGGCATAGAGGCGGCTTCAATTATAAGGGTATCACCGCCCATATTTGTCCAAGCAAGACCCACAGACATACCTGGTCTATCCGCTCTTTTGTACATGCCTTCCGGAAATACCGGCTTACCTAAATGTTTTTCTATCTCATCTTTGTCAATTACAAATTTTATAACTTTGCTGTTTGTTGTACTTTTTTCGGAACTTTCTACAATTTGTTTGGCGAGCTTTCTGTGTATCTTGTCTAAATTTTTTTCAAAGTTACGTACGCCCGCTTCCCTTGCATAGCCATTTGCAATATGCAGCAAAGATTCTTTTGTATATTTTACCTGACTTGTTTTAAGTCCATTCTTTTCAAGACTCTTGGGCAGCAAATATCTTTTTGCTATTTCAAGTTTTTCGGAATCGATGTACCCGGGCAATTCAATAATTTCCATTCGATCTATAAGAGGCGCGGGTATCGTATCCAATGTGTTAGCCGTAACGATGAAAAATATATGCGAAATATCAAACGGCAGATCAAGATAATGATCGCGGAAGCTGGTGTTTTGTTCAGGGTCAAGAACTTCCAGCAAAGAACTTGCGGGGTCGCCTTGAAAACTCGCCCCCATTTTGTCAATCTCGTCGATCATAAACACAGGGTCTTTTGTTTTACAAACTTTTAGTCCTTGAATAATTTTGCCGGGCATGGCTCCTATATAGGTTCTCCTGTGTCCTTTTATCTCGGCTTCGTCCCTCATTCCGCCTACGGAAAAACGAAAAAACTGTTTATTCAATGCATGTGCGATAGAACGGCCTACAGATGTTTTGCCGACACCGGGCGGTCCCACAAGACATATTATCGATCCCTTGTTGTCTTTTCGTAATTTACGTACCGCAAGATATTCAACTATGCGGTTCTTTACATCTGTTAATCCATAGTGATCGCCTTCCAATATTTCTTCCGCCTCACCCAGATCAAAATGTTCCGGTGTAGGAGGAAGCCACGGAAGACCCGCGATACAATCAAGATAATTTCTTGTAACAATAAATTCCGCCGAATTAGGCTCCATCATATTGAATTTTTCAAGCTCTTGATCAACAGCTTCTTTTATTTCATTTTCAAATTTAAAAGTGTCGAACTTTTCTTTTAACCTTTTGTATTCGGCTCCTTTCGCGTCCGACGCCTGTCCTAATTCTGTTTTTATCGCCTTCATTTCTTCTTTTAAAAAATATTCACGCTGTGATTTTTCTACCTTTTCGTTGATCTCTCTTTGAATGCGTTTTTGTATACGCAGTAATTCCTGTTCTTTTTTTATAAAAACAAGAACTTGTTCCATGCGTTTACGTACATTGAAAACTTCAAGAATTTTTTGCTGCTCATTTTTATCAATATTTAAAATACTGGTAATAAAATCGGCTATCTTACCCGGATGATCGATATTGACCATGTTAAGGCGCATTTCCTCGGAGAAAAGCGGGTTATTTTCCGATATTTGTTTCATCTCGCTTATAAGCGCACGGGTTAATGCCTTTACCTCGTTAGAGCTGTCGTCTTCGTCTTCAATATACGCAACGGCGGCAACAATGGGATTTGATTCGCTTAACGTCTTTTTTATTCTAAAACGTTTTATCGTGGAAATAAAAATATTCAAACCGCCGTCCGGCAAATTTATTTTTTTTACAATTTTTGCAGCCGTGCCGCACTTATAAAGATCATTCATAGCGGGCACGTCCGATTCATGTTGAATCAAAACAAGCCCTATATAGCCATCGCCCTGCGCTACTTCTTCTACAAGTTTAACGTCGTTGTGATTGCCAATCATAATCGGAGTAAAAATGCCCGGAAAAATAGGACGCCCCACAAGGGGGACTATAGGTAATTTCGGCGGCAATAATTGATCTATTGGAATTATACTTTGATCGCTCATAACATCAGCCTTTTTTTAATTTATTTTGACACTTCCTATAATATGCCAAAAAATCCCGAAAAAATCAAGTTAACTGCAGCAAAACTGATATGAATTTGCCGGGACACTACTAATTTTCCGTTTAATGATATATAATCAAAAAATCATGAATCCTCTTGCTATTGAGTTGAACGAAAAGTTATCGGGCTGTGTCGCCGGACGGCTGCTGTCCGGTTTCGGGCGGCGTATTTATTTTCCAAACGGAATTATTGCACAGGGCGCACAGGCGAAAAAGCAGGCGCATTTTGCCAACGCGACTATCGGTATGGCGTATAGTTTGGGTAAGCCGCTTATGTTGTCAACTTTGGCGCGGTATATGCCTATGTTTACCTCGTCCGAGATTGTAGCTTACGCACCGACTGCCGGTATCGAGGAAGTCCGAATTTTGTGGAAAAAGCTGCTTTTAGAAAAAAATCCTTCGTTAAACGAGAATTTTATATCACTTCCTGTGGTGGTTCCCGGTATAACTGCGGGAATTTCATATACGGCCGACCTTTTTCTCGACGAAACTTCAACAATACTTGCGAGCTATCCTTCATGGGATAATTATAAATTGATTTTTGAGGACAGAAGCGGGGCAAAACTTCTGGGGATACCGTTTTTCAACAAAGAAGACGGGTTGGATCTTGAAAAAATAGGCAATGCTATAGACGAAGAAGCAAAAAAAGGCTCTGTCCGCATGATTTTGAACTTTCCAAACAATCCTTCGGGCTATTCTCCCACTAAGAGAGAGGTTGACGCTCTTTCAGGCTGCTTTGTAAACGCAGCGGAAAAAGGCGCGGATGTTCTTGTAATATGCGATGACGCTTATTTCGGGCTTTTCTATGAAGAAGAAACCTGCAAGGAATCTATTTTTAGTCATCTGTGCGGCGCTCACGAGCGTATACTTGCCGTAAAAACCGACGGACCTACAAAAGAGGACTACAGTTGGGGATTCCGCATCGCGATGATAACGATGGGATCAAAGGGATTAAATCAAACTCAGTTTGACGCTATAAATACAAAATTGATGGGAACCATCCGTTCCTCGGTTTCTTGTTCAAATACACCGGCGCAGAATTTTTTTCTTAAAACCTGCGGCGATAAAAACACGTTACCCGAAAAAGAAGGGCTTTTTAACCTGTTGAAGCGGCGTTACAAGACCGTAAAAAAAGTTGTCGAGGAAAATGCAGGTAACCGGTTTCTTACTCCCTTGCCTTTCAATTCGGGCTATTTTATGTGTATGCACTGTAACGGAATCGATGCCGAGCTGCTTAGAAAAAAACTTCTGGCGGAGCATGGTATTGGGGTTGTCGCCTTGGGGCAGGATTATATACGGCTTGCATTCTCAAGTTTTGAAGAAGCCGAAATACCAAAGGTATTTAAAATTGTTTATAAGACAGCTGGAGAAATTCAATAAGCCGCCGCCGCATAGCCCTGCAAATAAAAACAGCCTAACCACTAATTAGCGATCAGGCTGTTTATCGTAAACTTATAGGAAGGGTTATGGTTTAGTAGCCCATGCCTCCCATTCCGTCCATACCGCCGCCCGGCATAGGCATTGGGTCTTTCTTTTCGGGAAGGTCGGTAATAGCACACTCTGTGGTGAGCAGCAAGCTGGCGATGGAAGCCGCGTGCTGTAATGCGCTGCGGGTTACCTTAGCCGGATCGATGATACCGGCTTTGACCATATCCACCCATATATTTTTTGCCGCATCGTAACCTGTACCCTTGGGTGAGTGCTTTGCCTTATCGGCAATGATCCCGCCGTCAAATCCGGCGTTTTCGGCAATCTGTCGAATAGGCTCCTCCAGAGCGCGGCGGACAATTTCAAAGCCCACCTGAGCGTCTTTGCTAAAGCCCGTCACATCGGTTTTTTCCAGCGTGGCAACAGCCTGAACAAGCGCCGTACCGCCGCCGGGAACAATGCCCTCTTCGATAGCGGCGCGCGTTGCGGAAAGAGCATCCTCAACCCGGTGTTTCTTTTCTTTTAATTCAACTTCTGTCGCCGCGCCTACATTGATAACGGCAACGCCGCCCGCAAGTTTGGCAAGACGTTCCTGAAGTTTTTCTTTGTCATAATCACTGGTTGTATCTTCAATCTGCTTGCGTATCTGGGCAATACGATCTTTTATGTCCTTGTCTTTACCTTCGCCATTGATGATCGTGGTGTTGTCCTTGTCGATCTTGATGGTCTTTGCCCTGCCTAGCTGCGGAATATCGGTGTTTTCCAGCTTTAAGCCCAATTCTTCGGTGATTACCGTGCCGCCAGTGAGGATCGCTATGTCTTCAAGCATTGCCTTGCGCCTGTCGCCGAAGCCGGGAGCCTTAACCGCCGCCGCGTGAAGAGTCCCGCGCAGACTGTTCAGGACGAGAGTTGAAAGAGCTTCACCGTCAATATCCTCCGCGATAATGAGCAGCGGCTTGCCGCTTTGCACGATTTTTTCGAGCAGCGGGAGCATATCTTTCATGGAGGAAATCTTTTTATCGTGAATAAGAATATAAGCATCCTGATAGATACAAGTCATGGCATCGCGGTCGGTAACAAAATACGCCGAGATATAGCCTCTGTCAAACTGCATACCTTCGACAAATTCTATGGTTGTGTCCATTGTTTTTGACTCTTCCACCGTGATAACGCCGTCTTTTCCAACCTTGTCCATTGCATCGGCAATCGTTTTACCTATTTCCGCGTCATTATTCGCCGAAACGGAGGCAACATTTGATATTTCCTCCTTATCTTTGATTGCTATTGAGTTCTTTTTAAGCTCTTCAACGGTAATTTCGACCGCTTTGTCGATACCGCGTTTCAATTCTAACGGTGTCATACCTGCTGCCACAGATTTTAAGCCTTCCTTTATCAGCGAATACGCTAAAACCGTAGCCGTTGTCGTACCATCACCAGCCACATCATTTGTTTTTGTGGCAACTTCTTTTAATAATTGTGCGCCCATATTTTCAAACGGGTCTGACAATTCCACTTCTTTTGCCACAGAAACGCCGTCTTTGGTAACTGTCGGCGCACCGAACTTTTTGTCTAAAAGGACATTGCGCCCGCGCGGACCCAAGGTAACCTTGACTGCTTTGGAAATCTGCTCAACACCTGATAAGAGTTTCCGGCGTCCTTCTTCGTTGAACAATAACTGTTTTGCCATTTTTTCTCCTCTTCTTTGCACAATGCCCTATTTGATAACAGGACGATCAAAATGGACACGGCTTAATGTATTTTGATATTTGTCCGCACAATCGACAGAATAACCGTCCGGCGGACATTAATAAATCTATCAAAAAAATATAACTTGGGCAAGAGCCTGACCGGAATTATGTGGAATGTCGAAAATGGACAGCTAATTCCGGCTCTTGGGGCAAAAGGGGTTTACCCATTGGAATTGTTTTCACAGTTCGGTTTACTGTAGATACGGCTGCAATTTTAGAGTATCATAAAGGTAAAAATAAAAACTAAGGAGATGATCATGCAAGAAGTATGCGATTTTTTAAAAAAATGCCAGACCTATTATTTGGCAACGATGGATGGTGACCAGCCTAGGGTGCGTCCCTTTGGTACAGCGAATATTTTTGAGGGGAAGCTATATTTTCAGACCGGAAAGTCTAAAAACATTTCAAAACAATTGAAATCCAACCCAAAGGTTGAACTGTCTGCATTTGACGGCACTGCGTGGATTCGCATCCAAGCCAACGCGGTAGAGGACGATAGACGGGAAGCCCGCCAGTCCATGCTTGATGCGCATCCTATGCTTAAAGCGAACTACTCGGCAGATGACGGCAACACACAAGTATTCTACTTAAAAAATGCAATTGCTACGATTGAAACCTTTGGCGGTACACCCAAAGTGATTAAGTTTTAATATATTTTATTTAGCGCTATAGGTAAATTTACACAGGCAATTATTATTCCGGCTTGTGCAATAACATAACTTGCCATAACCAAGGCAGCACCGTATTTTGTCATCGTTTTTACGGTATTATAGTATACTAATACAGTATCAGAAATCAAAAAAAAGATTGATCCTGCAACAAGCAAAAAACTATAAATATTTCTATTGCCTGCAAATACCTGCAGGGAAAATAATATCAGATGACCGATAACGATTCCATATAATATTGTTGGAATTTTATAACCTCTTGGAAAATGCAGCCTTTTAATTATAAAATATTCAATTATGAAAAAACCTGCGAATGATAAAACATAAAAAAGAATTTTTATATCGGAAATAAAACTATTATAAACTATAATATATAAAATATGTGAAATAAGAAAACTTATTATTCCAAGATATAATTTTATTTTATCAGGTTTTATTAAAAATATATCACCAAACCATGAAAACAACAAAGCCAATAAAATTATAATTGAAAATTCATTTGATTGAAATGATGAAAATGATTGAAAAATAGTAAAAAATATTAATAATGGCATTAGGCATAGTTTTGATGCTGTTCTAACAAAATATTTTTCTAAAAATATCGCTGTAATATTGATAATTGCGGATAAACAAAATAAACATAAAAATATTATTCCCATTATTTATCCCAAGAAATCAATTATTGAGCCGGTTATATACTGCCAAGTAGAAGGAGAAACACACCTATTATCTATAAGCAAATGATGGTACTGCGGCTTAATAACAGCACCGCTGTTTGATATTTCCAATATATGCCAATTTGTAAGTTTGTATTGATTAATCCTATTTCTTAAAGTTCCTATGCTTAACATCTCATCGTTTTTATCAATAAATATTACTGTATCAATATTACTTTTCAAAAAAGATGCGTTACATAATTCTTTTTCCATGTTAAATATAATTTTATATGCCCCCATGGAAGCGCCGCGCTGTGCCCTATATTCTTCCGGGCTGGCACTATTTATTATTGAAGAATCATTTATAAACGGCTGTAACATTAAAATTGTTTTAGCCGTATTCTTTATTGCTATTGCAGGGGAAAAAAGAATAACCTTTTCAAATTCTACCGGCGTTGCCGTATTTTTATTCATCAAATTCTCAAAGACCAGCGCCCCAAGCGAAAAGCCTAATAAATACAGCGGTAGATTATCACATTCCGCCGCAATTTTAGCTTCACAGTATTGAGTATATGCACCGGTAATCCAATCCGGTTCAGTTACATTTTGCATATTTTCGATTGAACCGGAATGTCCGGCGAGTGTTATACGGTAAACATTATATCCTGAATCAAGCAAAAACTTAACAAGGGTTCCTTCTGTTTCAGGCGTACCCATTTTTGATGGTTTTACATTTAAACCATGTGCAACAACAAAAACGCCTTTTATTGTTTTATTATTTGTTTTCCAATAATGCGGCAGCTCAAAAGAATCAATCTCATCTCCGCTTACTATTGCCGGACATAACGCCATACAAGAGTTAAATATAAAAATAAAGCATAGTTTTGATAGAATATTAAAAATCTTATGTTTCACAAAGCGTGCCGGTATAATATCATTTTGCCGAGGATGAGATTTGAACTCACACGGTCTTGCGACCAGGGGATTTTAAGTCCCCGGTGTCTACCATTCCACCACCTCGGCAATCAGGTATCTATTGCCTTTATTCTATAGAAATATTGGTTTATGATCAACTTATATTTAAACCTTATATTAAGCCTCAGGAGCTGCTAGGATCGACCGTCTATATGCAAAACGAAAAAATTGAACGTAATCTAAAAGGACTATTCGATAGTCATGCTCATATTTCTTATCTTGATGAGCGTGGTATAGACGCAAAAAAATTGATGTTTGAGCTATTCGATGCCGGTTTTGCGGGCATTATCGACATTGGAACGGAACCCGGCGACTTGAAAAACCGCATAAAAATGTTTTGTGACTTTAAAAAAATAAAATTTGCTGCCGGAATATGGCCTTGGAAGCATAAAATCGTTAAAAAAGAGGAAGAAGTATCCCTCTTGGAGAGCGAAATAGCCGCCGCCCCTCTCCATTCTGTTGTTTGCATTGGCGAATGCGGCTTTGATAGAATCGAAAACCCTTCCTCCCCGCCTGAAGAACGGGAATTATTGGAAATGCAGCTTGTTCTGGCGGAAAAATTAGTCCTTCCTATAATGATTCATAGCCGGAACGCCTTCAAGGAAACGCTGGAAACGCTTTCAAATTATAAAAATGTGCGGGGCATAATTCATTGTTTTTCTTACGGCGCAGAGGAAGCAAAATCATTTTTAGATTTGGGTTACGATATTTCTTTCGCCGGAAATCTTACCTTTAAAAATGCACAGAACCTGCGGGATGCGATAAAGATTGTTCCAAGAGACCGCCTCCTGCTGGAAACCGACAGTCCCTTTCTTGCACCGGCGCCGTACAGGGGGAAGCCCTGCAGTCCGCTATTTATAGAAGAAACCTACAAAACGGCGGCGGACATTCTGCAAATTGACATCGAAATTCTAAAACAAAGTGTTCTTGAAAATGCCCTAAGTATTTTTGGCGGCAATTTGTAAAAAAATTATTGCCAAGCTATTGACCCTATTGATATTTTTTGTTAGATTATTATAACAATGTTAGTTATATTAAACAAATAACTATTTGGAGGATTTATGCCGCTTACTTTTGCTGAAACAGGCAGGGAGTTCAAGGTTTTGAAAATTGCAGGTAAGGATGATGTATGCCGCCGTCTTGCCGATTTAGGATTTGTTGTTGGAAGTCCCGTGAGTGTCGTATCGGAACTTATGGGTAATCTTATCGTTAAGGTAAAGGACTCCCGTATTGCGATAAGCCGCGAGATGGCGGGCAAAATTCTGGTTTAGAGGGGGTAGCGCGCAACCGTGTGCGCGCGAGGGGGAGACTTCCCCCAAAAGGAGCTAAAATGACGTTGAAAGATGTAGAAAGCGGGCAAACTGTGCGTGTAACCCGCATCAATGGGCAGGGCGCTTTGAAAAGACGGATTATGGATATGGGAATTACTAAGGGAACGGAGATTTTTGTGCGTAAAGTGGCGCCCTTAGGCGATCCTGTGGAGGTAAAGGTTCGCGGCTATGAACTAAGCCTTAGAAAAGCGGATATAGAAATAATCGAAGTGGAGGAAATATGTCTTTAAAAATTGCTTTGGCGGGGAATCCGAATTGCGGAAAAACCACGCTGTTTAATGCTTTAACAGGCTCCAACCAATTTGTGGGGAACTGGCCCGGCGTTACCGTTGAAAAAAAAGAGGGTAAACTTAGGGGACACTATGCGCATAATGACGTTATCATAACAGACCTGCCGGGGATTTATTCGCTTTCGCCCTACACGCTGGAAGAGGTGATCAGCCGGAATTATATCTTGGAGGAAAAGCCCGACCTTATCCTTAATTTGATTGACGGCAGCAACCTTGAGCGCAACCTGTTTTTGACAACTCAGCTTTTGGAGCTTGGTACTCCGGTGCTTGCCGCCGTTAATATGATCGATGTGGTTGAAAAATCAGGCGACAAGCTAGACCTTGCCGCGCTTGAAAAAATTATAGGCTGCCCTGTCGCGGCAATTTCGGCGTTAAAAAACACAGGTCTTCACGAGATGATAGAAAAGGCGCTCGACATTGCCGAAGGCGGTGTACCTGCAAAAGCAGCATTCGAGTTTTCGGTAACGATTGAGGGGGCGCTGCTCGCAATAGAGGCTCAACTTGACGGTGTTTCCAAAAATATGCAGAGGTTTTTTGCGCTAAAAATCCTTGAAAAAGATGAAAAATTTGCGGAAAAGTATAAATTTACCGGCACGGAGCTGCATGTCAAGGCGGCGGAATTAAAGCTGGGCGAGGACGCGGAAAGCGTGATTACCGAAGAACGCTATGAGTTTATCACAAAAGTGATAAAAAACTGCCTTGTTAGGCAGGGTAAAAATATTTTAACACCGTCGGATAAAATCGACCGAATAGTAACAAACCGCGTTCTGGCTCTGCCGATCTTTGCGTGCGTCATTTTTTTAATCTACTTTGTATCGGTAACGACGGTAGGCGCGTGGGTTACCGACTGGACAAATGATGTGGTTTTCGGAGAGGAGGGCGTGCCGGGTATTATAGCCGCTTTGCTTGAAAAGGCTGGCACTGCAGAGTGGCTTAACAGTCTGATTCTGGACGGCATAATCGCCGGAGTAGGCGCGGTACTTGGTTTTATCCCGCAGATGTTTGTGCTGTTTTTTTTCCTTGCCGGTCTTGAAGCCTGCGGCTATATGGCGCGTGTGGCGTTCATACTCGACAGGCTTTTCCGGCGTTTCGGGCTGTCGGGAAAAAGTTTTATACCCATGCTGATAGGTACCGGCTGCGGAATACCGGGTATTATGGCATCGCGCACAATCGAAAATGAATGTGACCGCCGCATGACAGTAATGACGACAACCTTTATGCCCTGTGGAGCAAAACTTCCGATAATCGCGTTAATTTCCGGTGCGGTGCTGGGCGGCGCGTGGTGGGTTGCGCCAAGCGCCTACTTTTTGGGCATACTAAGCGTGATCATCTCCGGTATCATACTAAAGAAGACCCGCCCGTTTTTGGGCGATGTCTCCCCTTTCGTAATGGAACTGCCTGCTTACCATGTCCCGCCAGCGGGAAACGTGCTGCGCAGTATGTGGGAGCGGGGTTTTTCGTTTGTTCAAAGAGCGGGCAGCGTGATTTTGGTGTCGTCTGTGGTGATATGGTTTCTATCAAGTTTCGGTTTTGTTGACGGTGAATTCTCGATGGTAGACAACATGAACGACGGATTACTTGCGTCAATAGGCGGCGCTATCGCCTTTATATTTAAGCCGCTTGGGTTTGGTACATGGGATGCCACGGTCGCCACAATAACGGGGCTTGTCGCAAAGGAAAATGTTGTGGGTACAATGGGTGTCCTATACGGCTTTGCCGAAGTTGGTGAAAACGGAGAGGAAATGTGGCATGAGTTTGCGGCGCACTTTTCCGTTATGTCCGCATACGCATTCCTTGCATTCAACCTCTATTGCCCGCCGTGCTTTGCCGCGATAGGCGCAATCAAACGGGAAATGAACAACGCAAAGTGGACAACATTTGCCGTAGTATATCAACTTTGCTTCGGCTACATCCTGTCGTTAATCATCTATCAACTAGGCAGTTTTTTTACAGGCGCCGGTTTTAACGCAGGTACAATAGCGGGATTCGCGGCGTTAGGTGTAATGCTGTTTTTTATTTTCCGCCGTCCCGCTGCAACTGTGTTAAGCGAAAGGGCAATAGCATGAGTTTTATACAAAATAACATATCGACAATATTGATTGGCGCTTTAGTGCTGGGTGCGGTGGTGTTTACCGCCGTACGCCTAATTCTGCGTGCGGCAAAGGGCAGGTCCGGTTGTGCCTGCGGCTGTGAACATTGCGCATCACAGAACCAAAACAAATGTTCCTAATGTTATTAAAGCGCCGCCAACCGCAGCCTTTAGCGTGAGTTTTTCTTTTAGCACGATAAATGCGAGCAGCATACCGATAACGACGCTTAACTTGTCAACGGGAATTACTTTCGAGGCTTCGCCTATCTGCAGCGCTTTGTAATAGCAGAGCCACGAAAGTCCGGTTGCTATACCGGATAGTATCAAAAAGATAAAACTTGTTTTGCCTATGGAACCAATTTCGTGTTGTTTCCCGCCTGCAAAAACAATGCCCCACGAAATAAACAAAACAACAACCGTACGTATCGCGGTTGCAAGATTTGAATTAACAGTTTCTATCCCGATTTTTGCCAGTATCGAGGTAAGAGCGGCGAAGACCGCCGAAAGAAGCGCATAAGCCCACCACATACCGCATCTTACCATAGGAGAGTAAAATTGATAATTACCCATGAAAAGGTTTGTTCAGCAAGGCGTTCATCGTATAACAAGTCTGATAGATCGCTCTTGCCAGGAATACCGCAATCAAAACCGCACCACAGTGCTTGAATAAATATATATTTGAGTATATACTAATCTACGAGGTAATTATGACAACAGCAAAACTATTTAATAACGGAAAAAGTCAAGCTGTACGGCTTCCAAAAGAATTTCGTTTTGAAGGTAAAGATGTATCTGTAAAAAAACTTGGAAACATAGTGTTACTCTATAAAAGCGATAATGACAGTGCATGGAATAACTTTTTAAATTCCCCACCGGCAAGTGATGACTTTTTTGCAAACGGAAGAGGTCGGGATGATCCGCAAATTAGGGAGTCCCTTTAATGTATATGCTTGATACAAACATTTGTATTTTTGCACTAAAGCATTTTCCAAAAGTTATAACTGCTTTAAGAAGCAAAGAAAGTGATATGCTTGCTATATCAACAATTACACTTGCCGAATTAGAATTTGGCATTTGTAATAGTCTTGCATTAGAGAAAAATCGTAACGCACTTATATCTTTTTTGCCATTAGTGGAAGTTTTACAGTTTGATGAAAGCGCCGCTGCCGAATACGGTGTAATCCGTACAAATCTACAGAAAAGAGGTTGTGTTATCGGTATTATGGATATGCTGATTGCTGCTCATGCAAAAAGCACGGGGTGCATTTTGGTTACAAATAACACACACGAATTTGAACGTGTGGCAGGATTAATTTTGGAGGACTGGTTAAATATCATATAAAACATTGTTTGCAGATGAAACAAATAATACCAAGGGCGCTTTTGTCAGGCAGCAAAATCAATTATACGGCTATATGTTACACTTTCACGTTTTGATCATATAAAAAACTTATCACAATCAGTGAGCATATTATTCATCGCACAATGGTACGCAGCAATGAATAATATCTCGTGTCATATTAAAATCAGATTTGCAAAAGCGAGTCCCCCCTGCTCATATCGGGAATCCAGCCTGCCCTGTGTATACGTCCCTGCATACAGACAAGACATTCCGCAGCCTCATCGCCGGTACAAATTTTATTGTCGTATAACGCATAGAGTTTACGGTACTCTTTAGGCGAAAGATTCGGCATAACGACATTGGCGCCCGCGTTAAGCGCTTTTTCTCTTCCAAACGGATTTATAGTACCCAGTGCGGTTGTCGCGGGAATTAAAGCCTTGGGGATCATCAAACGCGACAGGGCTACCATACGCAGTGTCTGTTCCAAACTGCCGCCGCCTTCATTTGCAAACGGCGTATCCGCCTGCGGAATAAAGGGTCCTATGCCAATCATCGCCGGCTGCAACTCACGCAAAAAATGCAGATCATCAAGCAGATTTTCCGGTGTTTGATAAGGAGCACCGACCATAAAACCGGCTCCAACCTGAAAGCCTATTTCCTTTAATTCAAACAAACATTTTTTACGGTTAGCCAAACTCATTTCCGCAGGGTGCAGCTTGCAGTAGTGCTCGTTATTAGCGCTCTCGTGACGCAGCAAATAACGGGCGGCTCCGGCAGAAAATATTTTTTCATAGCTCTCTCTTGAACGCTCGCCTATAGAAACCGTAATAGCATGATCAGGATACTCTTTGTGTATAGCGGAGATCATTTCCGTTATACGATCATCGTTAAAATACGGGTCTTCTCCGCCCTGCAAAACAAAAGTATGATACCCAAGCATACTTCCCATTTGACAGCACTGTAAAATTTGTGCAAGCGTAAGCCTGTAACGTTCAACGTTTTTGTTGCTGCGCCTAATTCCGCAGTAAAGGCAGTCGTTCTTGCAGTAGTTTGTAAATTCAATAAGCCCTCTAAAAAAAACTTCCTTGCCGTAATGCGTTTCGCGTACGGAGCGCGCGGCGGCAAACAATTCATTCATATCATTCTGATCGTTTGTCGTTATCAGGCGCAGTAATTCCCTGTCGTCATTCACGTTAATCATGTTCACTCCTAAAAGAAAAAGTCCCGCTCGCCGGCGCGTATTTTCTCGACATTTGCGGTTGTCTTTGCGCGTATTTTTTCGTTTAGTATACTTGGTATGTTACGCGTAATAGCCGCCCGTGATTTTTCCCTAAACTTTTCATCGCCGTAATCCTCAGAGTATTCGCATAACGTCATAAGAGCGTTAGGCAGGCATACATTCTTTATATGTCCCGATTTTGCAAGACTCATAAAACGGTCGCCGGTACGCCCTGAACGGTAACACGCCGTACAAAAACTCGGAATATAATCATCGTCCATAAGCTCACTGATAATCGAAAGCGCATCGCGTTCATCGTTTACAATAAACTGCGGATTTGCTTTTTCGTTTTCCTTATTCGAGTAGCCGCCTACACCGGTGCATGAACCTGCACTAAGCTGTGAAATGCCAAGTTTAAGCAGTTTTTTGCGCATTTCGTGGCTTTCCCGCGTAGAAACTATCATTCCGGTAAACGGCACCGCAAGGCGTATAATGGCTACAATTTTTTCAAAAGTAGCATCGTCAACAAGATGAGAGAAGCCCGCTACATTCATGCCGGGCGCGGCGCATAAACGCGGTACGGAAATTGTATGAAATCCAACGCCGAATTTTTCTTCAAGATGTTCATTGTGTATCATCAGCCCTAAGACTTCAAAGAACGGGTCTGCAAGACCAAAGAGTACGCCGCCGCCTACATCATCAATGCCGCCTTCATGCGCTCTGTCAAACGCCGTAAGATGATAAAGATAATCTTTCTTTGGACCGGAAACATGTACTTTTTCGTAAGTTTTTTGATGATAGGTTTCTTGAAACAGAATATATGTGCCTATGCCGACAGCGGTTAATTTTTTATAATTTTCCACAGTTGTAGCTGCAATATTTACATTGATACGCCGTATCTCGCCGTTTTCAAATTTCATATCGTAGATTGTTTTCATACATTCAAGTATGTAGTCGATAGGACATTTTTCATCATCTTCGCCGGCTTCCAGCGCAATGCGCTTATGCCCCATTGATTCCAGGATACGCACTTCTTCGCGCACCTCATCCATTGTCAATTTACGGCGGTTAAACTCATGCTTTTCATTATAGCTGCAGTATGCGCAGCGGTTGATGCAATAATCGCTGACGTATAACGGTGCAAACATTACGATCCGGTTTCCGTAAATATGTTTTTTTATTTTGTCGGCAATAGCGTAAATGCGTTCAAGATGTTTAGGATCTTTGCTCACCAGCAAAGCCGCTATCTCTTTGTGATTCAATCCTTCAAAACGTTCCGCCTTGTCTAACGATGCCTGAATAACCTGCGGCTCCGTTGATTTTGCTTCCTCAAGCAGGTTTTCAATGTATTCGCTGTTAATAAAATTTTCATTACTCATTATGATACTCCTTATATTTTTAACAAACATTAAGCGCTTGTTTTAATTCATTTGAAACCGCGGTCTTAACCATGACGTGCGGTATATTACCGAGCTTTCCCGTTAATGCGTTGATTGCGTCAAGTTCGCCCGCAACGGTAACCGACACAACCGACACCCCCTCTTTTTCAAAGGGTAGTCCCATACGCCCCTTGATTATGCCGTTGAACATTGAAAGCGTTTCATTAAACACCTTCTGACATTTTTTTGGCTCCTCCAGCACCGCCGCTATTACTGCAATTCGTCTCATTAGCCTTTCCTCCTCTGTTTCCTGCGAAAGCAAAAAAAAGCCCCCAAGGTTTACCTTGAGGGCACAAATTTCTTATAAAACGTACTGCCTGTTTACAAACTAATTCATAAACAAACGCAGACTAATTACGTTTTCTACCGAAAGCGCCCTCAAAGAATCAGAACCAATCTTGATCCGCAAGGTTGTATTTTTACCCACGGCTGCTAAGCTTACGCTACACTGCAATGGACCTATGAATACAATATACCGGCAATACAAAAATTTGTCAAGTACCCCAGGAAGCAAGTTCGGGCGAGTTTTGCTCTACTTTTGTTTCTTACGCTTTACCAAAAATCAAATTTGGTATAAATAAAACAAGGTCTTTAAAGAATATACAAATTGCAACAACTGCGAGTACCGCGATGATAAATGGAACAGACTCTTTTGCGGTTTCTTCAACTTTGCATTTCATTATGGTTGATGTGGTATAGAGCGCGATACCGACAGGCGGCGTCATTATGCCCATCGTAACAACGGTCATCATGATAAGGCCAAACTGTACCGGATCGATGCCGACTTTGGTAATAACCGGTAGCAAAATTGGCGTGAGTAAAAGTGCGATTACTGTTGTCTCGATAAACATACCGCATACAACGAGTAATAAAACAATAATAAAAAGCAGCAAGTATGGATTTGATGTAATATTGACAAGGAAAGCCGCCATAGTTTGCGGAATACTGTCGTAGACAATGCCGTATCCAAAAATACCGGAAAGCGATACCAGTATCATAATGATGCCTATGTCTCCTGCGGTGTCTTTGAGTGTGCTTAAAAACACTTTAAATGTTAATTCTTTGTAAATAACAGCGCCGACAAATATTGCGTATACGCAGGCAAAGGCTCCGGATTCTGATGGTGTAAAAATACCAAAACGAATTCCTACAATTAAGATAACAGGAAAAAGCAGCGCCCATATACTATCGACAAGTGATGTTAAAATTTCTTTAAACGATGCTCTCTTGGCGCGCTCCGGCAGATAGCCGCGTTTTTTTGCGGTAAAACGCACGGTAATCATAAGGGCTGCCATCATCATAAAACCGGGAACAAAGCCGCCTGCAAAAAGCCGACCTATGGAAACTTCGCCTACAGAACCGTAAATAATAAGTCCCATGCTTGGCGGAATCGTTGCCGTAATAAGCGACGAAATGCCGTTGATAGCCGCTCCGTAGCCCCTGTTATAACCGCGTTCAATCATTGTAGGTCCCAGCACACGGCTTTCCATCGCGGCATCGGCATTTGCAGAACCGGAAACGCCGCCCATCAGAGTGGACATAACGCAGGATACCTGTCCTAAATTGCCGTACATGTGACCGGTTAAAACATTGGCAAGTTTCATCAAACGCGATGTAATGCCGGTGTTGTTCATCAAGTTACCGGCAAACACAAATAAGGGAATTGCCAATAATGTAAAACTCTGGCTTGAACTTACTACTTTTTGTACAACAATTGAAAATGGCAGAGCGGGGGTAACAACAAAAAACATCGTTCCGGCAACGCCAATCGCAAACGCAACCGGCATACCTAAAAGCAATAATACCAAAAAAACAATTGCAACGGCGCCCATTATATTGCCTCCTTAGCTTGCACTACTATTTTTTCCTCTTTCCGGTGAGCAATTAGTTTTAGCACAATTGTTATTGTTAAAAGTATGGCTCCAATAGGCACGCTAAT
>BNVA01000024.1 GCA_025997755.1 Spirochaetia bacterium
GATTACTCAGAAGCCATACGGTTAGACCCTGATGATGCTGTTGCTTTTCACAATCGTGGATTTGCCTATGATGAGAAAGGCGAATATGACAAAGCCATTGCGGATTGCTCAGAAGCCATACGGTTAGACCCTGATGATGCTGTTGCTTTTAACAATCGTGGACTTGTCTATAATAATAAAGGCGAATATGACAAAGCCATTGCGGATTGCTCAGAAGCCATACGGCTGAAACCTGATTGTGCCGCGGCTTTTAACAATCGTGGACTTGTCTATAATAATAAAGGCGAATATGACAAAGCCATTGCGGATTGCTCAGAAGCCATACGGCTGAAACCTGATTGTGCCGAGGCTTTTCACAATCGAGGATTTGCCTATAATGAGAAAGGCGAATATGACAAAGCCATTGCGGATTACTCAGAAGCCATACGGTTAGACCCTGATTTTGCCAAGACTTTTAACGATCGAGGCAACGCATACTATAATTTAAATCAATATGAAAAGGCGCTTGAAGATTTTAAAAGGGCGTTGCAGATAAACCCAGATTTGGAAGAAGCAAAGACCAAACGTGCAGAAATACTAAAGATTTTAGACAGAGGTTAATTTTCATCTGCCATATCACGCAAGGGCGCGTTCAACGGCTTTGTTATCAAATATCACCGTACTGGTTAAGGATTTCGTCCGGTGATTTCCCGCTTTTTAATAGAGCGAGTAATTCTTTCTGCCCTTCACGCATACCCTCCTCTCTCCCTTCCCACTTTGCCGTAGCAATTTGACTTTGAGTGTCTAGGATGTACTTTTCGCGGCTGCGTAGCCATGCGCGTTCTTCTTCATCTTTGCTAATTGATATTAAAACTTCACTTGCCATTTCGATGCCTTCCTCAATTTCTAGGATTTTATTTATCGTTTGACGTTTAGACACGTCTGTTATGTAGCGTAAAAATACTGCCCAATGTTCGGCAGCGGTCATTTGATCAACAGGTTTAACAACTATTTTTTCTAGTTTGCCTAACTCAATGGTGATTATTTTGGTTCTACCGCCTAACGATACTTTTGTTTTGGGATCATAGTATTCAAAGGTGTGCAGTATTTCATCATCAGTAAAAAAAGATTTATTTACTAAAAATGATATTTGATAGGCTGGTTTTAAGTCGCTGTATTTTTTATCTTCTCCTCGAATATCCTGCCCTATAAATAATTTTCCGGCATGGAATTCTAAGCGTACAGGCTCGAAGATGTCGGGGTTAAGTGTCATTTCTACATTTATCAATTCGCCATCTTCGGCTTTGCAGTTTATGTCAAAACGGATTTGCCGGTCGCGGAGGTTATCAATAGTTGGCTCATTTGCTGCTATCGTAACGGCAGTCAACTTGCGTCCTATAAACACCGACAGTAACATTGATAAGGCACCGCGGGATTCCGGTCGGTCTTTGGTGAAAACTGCCTTGAACACATTGTCCATGCAAATATCTATAATGTCATCACTGGTATCAAACTGAACCACTTTCTACCTCTTACAGGGTAAGTATATCACAAATTGGAAAAAGGTAAATGATACGCAGTGCCGCTATTTCAACTCTTAAAAAATAAAATTCCCTGATCCCTCACTATACGACTGATCAGTGTGTTATATTTATAAATATGAGCGGAAGGCAAAGTTTGAGGCGGATGTCGCTGCCTAGGATTTATTTTATCGACAGGAAGATTGCGGGCGGCGAGTTTCCGAACACGCAGGCGTTGGCGGAGGAATGGGAGACGAGTATATCCACGATTACCCGCGATATTGAATTTATGAAGACTCAGTTGGGCGCGCCGATTGAGTATAATGCGGGGCGGCGTGGTTATTACTACGCGGGACAGACTTACCGGCTTCCTGCGGGGTACACGACTGCGGAAGAGATGCTGGCGGTGGGTATGGCGAAAAATCTTCTTTCGCTTTACAAGAATACGCCGATTTTTGAGGCTGCAAGTCATCTTTTTGAGAGTATCACGGCTCCGATGAATGCGGGGCGCGGGCAGTGGTACGAGGACAGGCTGATTGTACCGCCGTTTCCGTCCTCGCCGGTGCCGCTTGAGGCGTGGAATATGATTACTTCGGCAGTTCAGGAAAACAGGGTGTTGACGTTTGATTATTGCGGTGCGAAGGATGAGATTTACCAGAGGCGGCGTGTAGACCCGTATCAGCTTATTTTTAACACGGGGGTTTGGAATCTTTACGGTTTCTCGCACGAGAGGGGCGCTAAAAGGCTTTTTTCGCTGTTCCGCATGAAAAATATCGCGCTTTTAAAAGAAACTTTTACGTTGCCTGTGGATTTTGACTGGCGAAAAGATGTTGAAGGGAGCAATTTTGGGGTGTTTTCTTCCGGCGAAAAACAGCGTTTCCGTATCGCGTTCTTTGCGGGTGCATCGAAATGGGTGCGGGAGAGGCGGTGGGCAGACGATCAAACTATTGAAGAAATGCAAGACGGCGTTATAATTGAGTTTTCAAGCGGGCAGGCGGAGAAGATTTTGGGGTGGGTGCTTGGGTGCGGCGCAAACGCGAAGCCGCTTGAACCTGAAAGCCTTGTCGCAGATTGGAAGCGCACCGTAAGGGAGATGGTGAAATTATCAGGGGAATGAGGGGGAGGGAAAATGTCGGCAAACGGTAATGGCAGTATCACGATAAGCCAATTACGAAAAAAAGCAAAAGATAACCCAAGAGTATTTTTTGAAAACTACAACTGCAAAATTATTTACGCATCGGATGAAATAATTATTGCAATCCCGCTTGATTGGGAGTGCGCGGTTTTCTTTAATTCATTCAACTGCGGCGGCGAGGGCGCAAGGTGGTGTATCGGCAGCAACGCTACGAGCTATTATTGGAATGACAATCTACTAGATGACCATATATTTTTATTCGTATATTTTGTAGAGAAACATAAAACACTTGGAAGAAAAGTAATGATAAAGGTTTATACCGATCCTGACAGAGAATACGATTTGTATTTTAATATATATCTGCAAGATGATACTATTTTTATGGATGGTTCCATTACCTCTGATGATATTATTAATAATTTTTTTAGGACTGCTTTTGAGATCGACGATAAAGTAAAAAAACTTTCTGAAATGGAATTGAGTTACTATAAATTATGGGTTAAAGAAAGGAAAAAAGGTTTTATTTTCGGTACAGTATTATTCGACGAACTTGGGATAACGGATAGTCTTAATGAACTAATAAAAAAAACCAATGTGTTGATGTCAATAAGTGAAATTATAGTTAATGAAGTATTTTCATTCGACATTGCGAAAGTCAAATGGACTGAAATGGAAGATTTATTTTGTACTATCTATAAGTATGTTGATACTATTGAAGAAGATAATGAATTAACTGTAGAGGAATGGAAAGATTTTATTTATACAGCAAGTCAAATTGAAAAGAAAGGAACTAAATATGACATGGAAGAACTGGATTATGAACTTAGTAAAACATCTGTTAATTGGTGGCGTCAAATACAAGACCGCAATGATTTGACAGAGTTTTCATCAAGCGAAATACAAAAAGTACTTAATTATTATCGTTCTCTATTAGACTACGCAATACATAAAGATGCGTCTACCTTAAAAACTTTTCTTTGTGAAATAATTGTTAAAATAGAAACGGAATGTAGCAATAAGAATATTAAGTTACTTTGAGAAAAACTATATACCTCACTTTAATCAGGAAGATAAAAGGGCGTTTTTCTGTTATTTGCAATTTTTTCTTTACGGGTGGTTTTGATTTTGAATTTTCTTATTACGCTGACCGCATTAGTATCATTCTTTTGAAAAATCAGTTGATTGCCGTCGCCAAGATGTACGAGAATTGCGTTTTTATCCGATTTTGCCGATGACCAATACCAAGTATTGCCCATACTCATAATATTGGTTTTTACCAAATTATCATAAACCAATTTTAATTCAGTTACCGAAGGTAAATACCAATTTTTAAAATCGCCGCCCCTATAATTTTTTGCGGCTTTTACGGCTTCGTCCCAAGAATATCCACCCAAAAGCCTGCTGACTTCAGAATAAGATTCTCCTTCAACAGCAAATATTATTCCGCCGCCGGGCCCTATATAACCAATCTTATAATTTTTGCTCTGTGGAAACAGAACTGTAACCACAAAAATTGTAAAAAAGAATGTCGTCGAAAGTTTCTTCATATTTTACCATTCTTTTGTATGCATCATTATTCCTCATTTGCGCTTGGTAAAGAACCCGCCTTAAAACTCAGTGTACGTATTCGTTCGTAATTTGCATCAATCAACGATTTGAACACAACAAAACAGGCTAACGAAATGACCGCGCCGCAGGTAACATCCGACAAAAAATGCATGCCAAGTACCAGACGGGAAAACATCGTGGTAAAGCCAAAAAGAAGGGCGAGGACGACAATAATCTTTGACCACTTCCTAGCTTTCTCACCTGCTCCAAAAATGCAGACAGGAATAAGGGAAACCCAAACACTCAGCATAGCGGAAAACGAATGTCCAGATGGGAAAGATTTAAAGCTGTCAGATGCTGCTTTACCTTGCGGCAAGAACCACCGGGTAAACTGTGAATCGGGATCAGTCATAGTAAAAAACCGCTGCCTGCCCCAGTTCATTTTTACGTTGTCCAAAATCAATCTACCTGCAAACAGTACCAGCACCGCTATAATTCCGGCTTGTAAAACTTCGTGTGGATGTTTTTTTGCAAACGGCAGCACAACAAAAACAAGTGCGCAGAAAAATAACACTATAATCCATGGGTTACTCTTAATTACGTTTGGTAAATCATCCTGATCGTTGTATATACGAAAAACGGACACTGCGGAAACAAAAATTAGAATGAGTATGCCGGTTGGTTTTATATCTTTTCGTTTTGCAATAAATACAGCCCACACCATTGCGGGAGCAATAAAAATTATCCCAATTTGCGGGAGCAAACCAATGACTGCAAATATAGCTCCAAAAGTACTTTGCGGATTGAAAAGCGCCTTGTCAATCCACAGATCCAAAAATGTAGCGCTGCCCAAAAAGGCTAAAAAAACAAGTGCGCCGATAAAAATTAATTTCCGCATTATTTATACCTACAAAACACTTTATACGCCGGCGCCTAAACCATCAAACTGGAAGATATTCAGGAAGCGGCGGGCGCGCTCGGTTGCAGGATCGGCAAAGAATTTTTCGGGGGCGTTTTCCTCGATAATCTCGCCTTCATCAATAAACACAACGCGGTCGGCGATAGCTTTGGCAAACTGCATTTCGTGGGTAACAATGATCATAGTCATGCCGCTTTTTGCAAGCTCAAGCATTACGTCTAACACTTCGCGCACCATTTCCGGATCAAGGGCGGCGGTAACCTCATCAAAGAGCATCAACTCAGGCTCCATAATCAGCGCCCTTATTATAGCGACTCTCTGTTTTTGTCCGCCGGAAAGCTGACGGGGAAAGGCATACGTTTTGCCGGAAAGTCCTATGCGTTTGAGCAGGGCGAATGCCGCAGCCTCCGCCTCTTTTCGCTCGCGCTTTTGCACTCGGAGCGGCCCCAGCAATATGTTTTCAAGCACGTTAAGGTGCGGGAAAAGCTCGTAGCTCTGAAAAACCATGCCGATTTTTTGCCGCACCAGCCGCCAATCAGTCTTTAAATATTCGTCACCGGCAAGCACATCGCCGTTCAAAATGATTCTGCCGCTTTGAATGATCTCCAACCCGTTTAGACAGCGCAGCAGGGTACTCTTTCCGCAGCCCGACGGACCCAAAACCACAACGACCTCACGCCGTTTTATGCGCAAAGACACATTTTTTAGGACACTCGTTCCGTCAAAACTTTTGTTAAGATTTTCAATCTCAAGCAACACACCATCTTTATCGCTTGTCATGCCTGCCACCTTTGTTCAAGCCGACGCGAAGCATAGCTTATCGGCGCACAAAGAATAAAATACAGGAAAAACACAAAAGCGTAAATCCACAATGCCGCGCTGGGACTGGTTAGGTAATTAGCCTCGATAATTTGTTGACCAACTTTCAACATCTCAACCACTCCGATCATTATAACGAGGGATGTGGTTTTTATCATACGTGTGGCAAGGTTTATAGCGCCCGGAATAAGCCGCCGTACTGCCTGAGGTATGATGATAAAACGGAAAACCTGAATTTCAGAAAGTCCCAGGGCATAGCCGCTTTCGTATTGATGTTTTTGCAGACTCGTTACCGCGCCCCTGACTATATCGCCCATCTCCGCAGTTCCCCACAGGGTAAAAACCAAAACCGACGCTGCCTCTCCGCTTAAATTCAAATGAATAGCGCGGGAAAGTCCAAAGTAAAAAATGAACAGCCACACCAGCACCGGAATTATGCGCATAGCTTCAAGGTAGAAACGGCAGAAAAAATAAATTACGGCATTGCGCCGCGTCATTATGATACCGTAGATGATTCCCAGAACCATAGACAAGGCTACGGAAATCAGGGCAATGCGGGCGCTTACAACAAGCCCAAGCATAATGCGTTGTAAATTAACGCCTTCAAATATGACGCTAATTCCCATAACCTGCAAAGCGTAACCTCTTTTCAATAAATCTGAACAAAAACGAAAGCGGCAGTAACAAGATAAGATACCCCGCAACCAGCATAAAAAGCGCCTCGTCCGTTTTGTAGTACATACCTATCAAATCCTTGGCTACCGATGTTAAATCGGCAAGCGCTATGATACTTACCACGCTTGTCTCTTTTAGCAAAAAGATGACATTTGCCCCTATGGCGGGTACGGCTATTGACAGAGCCTGAGGCAGCACAACGTAGCGGACAAGCTGCATACGCGAAAGCCCGATGGAAAGCCCCGACTCAACCTGCGCCTTTCCTATGGCTTCAAATCCGCCCCTAAACGCCTCCGCCATATAGCTGCCGCCAAGAAACGCCAAACCTATTACCGCACAGGCAAACGACGATAATTTTATCCCCAACTGCGGCAGCGCAAAGTACAGGAAAAAAAGTTGAATCATAAGCGGCGTATTCCGCGAAAGCTCAATATAAACCGCCGCGATTTTGTTTGCCACGGGAATACGGTAATAACGGCTTACCGCACATAGAAAGCCAATTACAAGCGAAAGCAGCACGCCCCATAAACACAGCCGTAAAACAAGTCCCATAGCCGAGAAATAGAGCGGCACAAACCTAAGCATAAACCCTGTATCAAACATACTATTACTACCTTATTACTAGGGAATATGTTAGTCAAGCACCTTTGAACTCGTCTAAACACCATCACGTTATGCGCATAGGCGCACTTATTGTATAATCTCTTTTCTGTAGATTATTTTTTTATTTGGAACATCATATATTTCCATTATCGGTGCATCTTTGTAGTTATTTGTTTTACAGAATTTGTCAATCGCGGGATATACTCTCATTATTCCAAACAAAACTGATACAGTACCTTTAAATGGGAATTCCGTAACAATGTAATTTTGTACCGGTAAAATCCTAATTGGATATTTTTGCAATAGTTTTGAAATCAAAGTTTCTGTGCTGCTGCCGGTATTTTCTACAACACATCCAATCTCCGATCGCAATTTATCTTTATCTGTATTTTTGGGGTTATCATAATAAATGCCAAAACCCTTGGTTGTTTCAATTTTGTAATTATCCAAAAGGTCATGATAGATTTTATCTGTTACACCCGCCGCCTTGCCATAATCACCGACCATATTTTCATAGACTATAGTTTCGCCGCCTTGTTCCTCCACACGGACATTTATTTTACTAAATAATCCAAAGTATGCGCTTGTTACAATCAATACAAGTATTAAAACAACAATAATTATTGATACTGTTTTCATAGAGGTTGTCCTTTATAATTTTTAATACGCATGTAGAACTTCTTTACAAACCAATGAAGCCATAAATTCCGATGGTGTTTGATGAATAGCCATTGCTTTAGCATTTAAAATACGAGCAGTTTGTTCATCTAGTATTACCATCTGTGCGCGGTGTTCAGAAAAAAAACCTCCACCGGCACCAACTTTAATTTTTGGTGTAGTTTTTGTCCAAAGCTCATCTAAAGCTTCTGCCTCTTCTTCGGTCATTTCTGCCATAATATTTCCTTCTAACGATCAAGCAATGCTTCATATTCAGAACGTAATGGCATTGCATGAAATACATTAATTTGTTCTTTATCAATACGATTATACATTATTTCAATGGGGTTAGCTCTTGTGTCAAATCCAATCAATAGAAATTTGTTTTCTTTCTCTTCAATTGGATCTTAAAAAATGTAAGTTTGAAAAGCCCATAGAATGTCTGCTTCTGTTACCCCATGTTTGAATGCCGCATTATTGAATTTGATACTGCCTTTAATATCCATGGGGTCTACACTTCGCAAATTACTTGTTCTGCAGCTTATATTCAATCGAATCCACAAGGGCAAGACAGCTTGCGTCTATAATGTCGGCGGAAACCCCCACCGTTGTCCAAATCTCCGTGCCCGCTGTCGATTCGATCAAAACCCGCACCTGAGCCGCCGTCGCGTCTTTCCCGTCGATAACGCGCACCTTGTAGTCGGAAAGCCGCATCTTTGAAAGCTCGGGGTAGAAGCGCAATAGCGAGCGCCTAAGCGCCCCGTCCAGCGCATTTACGGGTCCATCACCTTCGGCAGCGGCAATCTCGGTCTGCCCGTCAACCAGCACCTTCACCCACGCATGGCAGCACTCCATCGACGCCCCAACCGGATGTTCGCTCTGCACACGGTAAGCAATAATCTCAAAAAACCGTTTGTACGCCCCCAGCTCTTTACGGACAAGAATTTCAAAACTCGCGTCCGCCCCGTCAAAAGCCCAGCCCGCGCTTTCAAGCGCCTTCAAACGCCGCGAAATAGCGTTTATCACGGGACTATCCTTCGTCACGGAAGCGTCGATTTTTTTCACACGCTCCGCAACAGCCGACCTCCCGCCCTGCTCGCTCATCAAAAACCGCCGCCCGTTCCCCACCAATTCCGGGTCTATATGTTCAAACGACGAATGAACCTTCAAAATCGCATCAGCATGCATACCCGCCTTGTGCGAAAAAGCATGAGCGCCAATATATGGCATATCATCCGGCACCGTCGTGTTGGCAATCTCCGCCACCCTGCGGCTCACATCCGAAATCCGCGCCAGCTTCCCATCAGGCAAGCAGCGCCGCCCCAGCTTCAACTCCAAACTTGGAATCAACGCCGCCAACGCCGTATTCCCGCACCGCTCGCCGAACCCAATCAAAGTCCCCTGAACGTGAGTGCAGCCCGCATCCACCGCCGCTATCGAACAAGCCAGCGCAAGCCCCGAGTCGTTATGTGCATGAATACCCAGTATCGGAGGGGGCGCACATTTTGAGCAATCAGCGGAGCTGCTGTCTACGCGGCTCCCCCTCGCTCCAAAGCCTTCGGCTTTTCCGCTGCCCCCACTCATCTCCCCGGCTGCAAGCGACACACCCTCTGCAACGGCGGAGGGAAAACTCCCCCCGTTTGTATCGCATAACACAATGCGATCCGCGCCCGCGTTATACTCCGTTTTTACAGCCTTTAACGCATATTTTTTATTTTGCGCCAATCCGTCAAAAAAATGTTCCGCGTCAAAAATTACCGTCCTGCCTTCTTTTTTTAAAAAAAGAATAGTCTCCGCAATCATCGCAAGATTTTCTTCAAGACTTGCATAGGCGCACTTATTGTATAATCTTTTTTGTAACTCATTTTTTAAGATCTATTTTAAGTTCTTTAATAAAACCACAAACAATAATTATCATAATTATCCCAAGCGGAAATGCTACAAGGATGGAAACAGTTTGCAACATATTTAATGTGCTTTCAGACCATATAAGCGCGATGGGAAGAATGATAAAAACAAGTGCCCAAAATATGCGCAACCATTTATCGTGATATTCATTATTGTATAATTGTTTTTTACAAAACCCGCAGACAACCAAAGTAATGGCATCGAATGTGCTTGCATAAAATGCGATCATTGTCAAAACCAATAAAATTAGCAAAAAGTTGTTAAATGGCAATTCGGCTAATAACTCAAGAATTATATTTGATGGCGTAAAGCCATCTTCCAACATACCGGTAGCATCAACTTTACCGCTTACTTGCTGATAAAGTCCAAAATTACCAAATACTATAAATGAAGTAAATGTACCTGATAATCCATAGAAAAAAGCACCACCGATTAATTGACGAATAGTTCTGCCTTCGCTTATTTTTGCAATAAAAAATGGTGTCGCTACAAACCATGCAATCCAATAAGCCCAGTAAAAGATAGTCCATTGTTGCGGAAAACCTATATCCCCCCCTTCCCCTGTAATCCTAAGCGGATCTGTCCATGTTGCCATACTAATAAAATTCTGCACCATGGTACCAATACCGGAAACGCCGCTTTCGATTATAAATTTTGTGGGTCCAAAAACAAATACAAAACCAATAAGAATGACAAAAAGAACTACACAGCAAACTGCGAGTTTTGCAATAGCTTTCATGCCGAATAGCACTGCAACGGTAAATAAAATTCCAGTAAACAGCAAAATCATTATAGTTAACTCTTTACCAATTGCAATACCAAGCACCTTATTGACAGATGCCGCGATAAGCGGTGTTGCGAGTGCAAATGTGGTTGCAGTTCCTCCAAGCAAACCAACAACAACCACTATATCTATCAGCTTTCCGTAAAAACCATCTACTTTATTTTTTAAAAATGGACGGCAAGCCTCCGATATAGTTTGACGCTGCCTTCCCTTTACAAAAAACATATAAGCATACGCTGCCGCTGGCAAAATATAAAAAGACCATGGTATTGGTCCCCAATGAAATAATGTGTACGATGATGCTATTTTTTGATGATCGGTCGCTGATAAAGCTACCGCGCCCATTGGATTAGCCTGATAGTAATATACCCACTCAATGAGCGACCAGTACAGAATATCCGCCGCCATAGTAGAAGTAAAAATCATAGCACCCCAAGTGAAATTACTGTATTTTATTTTGGTACCTAACCGGATATTTCCATATCTTGAACATGCGATATATGCACAAACAGTGAAAATAAGCATTCCAATTAAGATATAAAATGCTCCTAATTTGTTTACAAAAATATTGTGAAAAGAATTTATGATTATTTGAGATTTAGCAGGAAAGAAAAAAATGAACCCGGCAAGTAGAAAAATAATGCTAAGAGGGAAAACTAAAATGTGATAATTTATTGTTTGGTTTTTTGGTAATCGGGTTTTCATTTGACAGCCTCTGCATAGAATTCTGTTGCATAGTTATACATTCTTGTGCCATAATCACCGAATACAACGCCTGATTCAGATCCGGATGACTGTTTGTACTCTGTCCATATTGCCCATAAAAAACCGCCAAGAGACATATAGGCATAAAGCCGTAGTAATATTTGCTCGGTTGGCAAATGCTGTAAATATATTCCAAGTAAATTCTCTGCCTGTTTTCTCGTGTAATTAGAATAAATGGAATACATAGCAATATCAATTATGGGATCGCACATTCCTGCATACTCCCAGTCAATAATGCGTATTGAATTATCGGTAAGACGTATAAAATTATCTGGATTACAATCAATATGACATAAAACATCTAAAGAACGAGGTGTTTTTTCGATAATATTCAATACATCTTTCATTCTTTTGTACATTTCGTAGTATCCCAATAATTGAACTGTTTTCTTGTCGTTGCACAAACAAATATATCTTTCAATCTCTTTGCCAATTTCAAAACGATGATTTACCTTGATACCGCTTTGATGAATATTTCTCAAAATATTCATTGATTCTTTTACATCATCAATATTTGCAGCATTTGTATTTACAGCTCCTTGGTAAAATTCTGATATTTTTATTCCGCTATGTTCATCTATAAAAACAACTTTATCAGTACAATGCTGATTTTTTATAGCCGTATATACACTTTTTTCTTCATATCTGTTTATTAATATATCTGTTCCCACACCGGGATGTCTGAATATATATGTAGTACCGCCAACCAAAAAAGAAAATGAGTTATTTGTCATGCCAACTTTTATAGATTTTATTCCGGTAATCTCACTTTCCTTTATACTAAATACTTTTGCAATAGTTTGAAGTGAATTGTTTAATGTGTTGTTTCCATATACAGGATCAAAATCACGAAGTTCTTCTATACTTTCAAACTCATATATATTATCTACAGTCTGTTTGTTAATATATAAATTTAGATTGGCAATTTCATCAATAAAAACATTCTCCCACATATAATTATCGGTTCCATCACGTTGATAGTATTCTATAATTTTGTTTTTGAATATTTTTGAAAAAGCTTCTTGTAAAAAGACAGGACCGTACATAACCCATGAATCTTTTCCACCGATAGTTACAGCAGATATACGCCCTGTTTTATCAGTTTTTACGCACCATTCCGGTGTTTCACCGTTCATAAAAACGCAACTATACCAACTATGATCTTCTTGCGTATTAAATATATTTTTTTGTATCCAGTTATCTGCTGATAAAATATAGGAGTTTTTTAAGTATTCCCGTGCATAGTATATACTTGAAAGATTATTTTTGACAGCAAACTCAGGATTGTATACTAATTTTACATTATATTTATCTTTTAAATAATTGAATTTTTCTTTGAGATAGCCAACAACAATAATAATTTCGTAAATGTCCTTTTCTTGTAATTGCTGTATTTGCCGTTCCAGCATTGGTATGCCTTTTACAGGAACTAACCCTTTTGGAATATCAAAAGTAATCGGCACAAAGCGTGAGCCGAAACCCGCTGCAAGAATAATGGCATTATCAACTTTAGGCACTGTTTTTTTCCATTTCATTTACAGTCTCAATCATAAAGTCTGCAGTACGTTTCCCTGATTCTGTTTGGTATTGCCATGCAGTATCTTTTGCTATCCGACGTGCTTTTTTTAACGTTTCGTTATCAGATACGCTCGCAATTATTTTAGCAATAGAATTAAAATCTTTCTCTCTAAGTTCTATACCAATTTCACGTAGTGTACGAAATTGCCATAATTCTTTTTTTAGAAACCATGCATCATAAGGACGTATATCAAAGTCATCATGACTAACATATATTACAGGCTTATCGCAAAGAAAAGCATAGTCAAATGTAATACCTGAAAAATCTCCAATCATTATATCCGCTTTTGCTAAGACATATACATTTTCTCTATCGTAATTCCATTCAAGATTTTTAGTGTTTTTGTATTTTTCCGTAAGACTTTCGAGCATTTTGTATTCTGAGTTCTTTGACTGTGGGTGCGGACGTACAATTATGCGCCATCCGGTTTGTACAAGCGGGTCAAGCAATTTTTCTCCGTAAAGTGTTAGCAGTGATGATGCACCCCAAGACGGGGAAACAAGAACAGTAAACTGATGGTTTTCTTCTTTTGGGATTTGTCTGATTTTTTCTAAAGCAACATCAAGATATCCGCAACCCACTGTTACAAGTTGTTTTTCGGGCAGATCGCGAATTTTTTCTATTGCTCGAATATCTATGCCTTGATATTCACCTGTCATCAAAATTGAATCAAAGTAATCAAGACCGAACATACTATAAGTTGTAGCATCAGTAGGTCCGTGAATCACATGAGAGTAATGTTTTACCATTTTTGAGCGCTTCATTTGTAACACATTAAGTTCAGGGGTAGTCATAAGTACAAAATCTGCGAAAAGTAAATTTAACCGAGTAAATGCTTTGTTGCCTTCACCAATATATTCAGGCTGTATATATTTGTAATTATTCCCAAAAACCGGATCATCTTTTGATGATGTAAGATAGAGCAGCTCTATATTGCGTTTTTCAAATTCATCGGTAACCGGTTTAAAAATATTCCAATACCGTTTGTCTTCTGCGTATATCACAAAAGGATGATGATTTTTTGCACCTGCCTTGATTTGTCCTCCGCTTATCACTACTTTAAGTTTTATCCACAACGCCTGTGCCAAAAAATATGCGACTGCTGCTGCTCCTATAACAATAGAAAAAATTGCACTTCCTGTGCCCGGGTCAATATATAGTGGATACATCATTCTGTTACCTCCACTTGTTTCCAGTTATTTATGTCAAATATATTGTCATGAACATGCATCCACTCGTCTTTTTTTACACTGCCATGATTTTTTTGCAGGTTTTTCATAGCTTTTAGTTGTATTGCTGTAGTTATCGTTACTCCATTTTCTTTTTCAGCCGTAATAGCATTACCTGTAAATGGATTTACAGGATTTGAAATTAGACCATCTGTTGCCAAAACCGGCACATCGGCGTTTGTCATAAAAGTATCATCAGTTAAAAGACTATGCTTTTGGTTAAAATCTTTTACCAAAAGTATCGGTTGGTACCACTGCAATGGACGTTTATCTGGAAGTATAATGTTCCCCGGAAAAGCACTATGAAGATTAGTACCATGATCAGATACAATAATAATTCTTGTGTTGTCATAAACGTCATTTTCTTTTAAGAAATCAAACCACTTACCTAATAATAAAAGTGCTGCCATATTTACATGATAAAAATCTTCGTTTGCAAACGGTCCATTGCCTCTGTTTGATACTATACTTACAGGTGTATAATCAGGTGTTTCAAAAAAAGCAACAGGCTGGTGTGTAATTTCATTTATAAGTATAGAAAAAGTATTTTCAGGTTTATCTTGAAAAGTTGAAATTTCCGGCAAGAAATAAAGCTGTGAGTACCAATCAAGTGTGTAAGCCGGCAAACTATAAGTCGTACCGTATGTTAAATATTCTCCCCCATCATATACAAAAGATCTAAGAATTAGAGGAGAAAATTTAAAAAAATTGAACCGTATTAAATTAGATTTTATTTTTATAACTGAATCTGAAACTTTTAAATCATTATGCTGCGAATAGTAGTAATCCAAATATTTACCATGGGTCTTTTTTACAGTTATTTCAGGATATTCTGCAAACGCACTATCTATAGCAAATTGCAGATCATTTAAAGTTGTTCTATAGCCCCTGTTACTAAATATACGCGGCAGCATAAGTATAGATTCTTCAAGCTTTCTAAGATAAGATTCAGTATTTCTTTTTTTCATTTCCAGTGGTGCATATTCATATCCGCCAAAAATTCCAGGTGATCCAAAAATTGTAACACGACCAAAAGAAATAGTATTAGGATAATAAGTGAATCCCGAAAATGAATTTAATAATTCAGGTTTTTCTTCAAATATATAGGGGATATATCCTGAAATGCCCATATCTAAGTCTATAACAATTACATTTTTTCCTGTTTTAGAAAATGTGTATATCTTTTCTAAATGGTCTATACCTATATTTTCATTTTTTGTATTTGTATCTAAAGATAATCTATTAAAATCTTTATTGATTTTAATTACATTCATAATTCCAATTGTAAAAAATGCAAGCGCCGTTACAGTAAATAGCGGATAAATAACAAATTTAAGCTTTTTAGAAGATATCAAGTAGAGTATTGTAATAAATCCCAATAAACAAACAAATACGTTAAGTAGCTGTTTGCTTAACGATGCTATTTTATATTCTGAAAGGTGAAGATTGGGCATCATAAAACCATAATTTCCGGCAAATACAAATGTATTCATAATAGCTATGCTCAAGATAAAAACAGAGCAGACACTTAAAATCAAACGAGCTTTACCTTTAGATAATAAATAAATGCAGATCGGCCAAAACAAAAATATTCCTGCGGATTGTAGAGCAGTCAAAAAAACAAAATGAAGTGGTGAAGTATAAGATCCCAAATAAGAAAAGTCGCCTACAGATGAAGCAATTAATCCCGAAGGTATAACAAGCCCTGATAGTAAAAATAGCAATATTGAAGAAAGAATAATAGTCTTGGGGTTAATAAAAAGACTATTTGACAAATCCCTTTTTTGCTCAATGTAAGAAAATAACTTTACCCATAAAGGAATTAGAATTAAAAGAACCATAATAATTGCAGAGGCAATACGATAGCTGTTCAATGAACCTAGGTTAATAAAAATAACATACCAAGCAACTGCAATAGCAACTAGACAAGTTAATATATATATTATTTTTTTTATATTTTTTATATTTTGAAAAATATTTTTTACAAGGGAAAAAATATTATTTAAGAGCCAATATAAAACTAATCCTGAAGGTGAATTATAAAGCAGCACAAGAAAAACAGCAGCCATACCGAATACTTGTACTTTATCACGCCTCTGTAAATTCTTTGTGTATATAGCACCTGCTATACAATTTATCAGTGTCATCAGAACAGGCAGTATGTTAAGAGTTACACCCCCCCCCCCACCGTGCGGGAATTGTAAATAATGCATCCGGCGCACCTAGATCTTTTATAAAATAAAACGAAGCACCTTGTAAGACTGCAAGCTTAGATAAAAAACTATATGCTGCAATAAAAAAAGGTATCTGAATTAATAAATTAATACTGTTTCTTAGCGCATATATTGGGTGGTAATGATTTTGTCTGTAGTAAGTTTGCAGAATCATAAAGCGTTTATCGCCTTTAAAGACTGCTTTTATATTATCCACTACGGGTTTTAATTTAGCCTGAATATCACGCTCTGCTTTTTGCTGTTTCTCCGCCATTAAATACAGCGGTAACGTACAAACACTCACAAAAAGGCTTATGCCGCCTATTGCCCAAAACTCATTGCGAAACAATCTTATTCCGCAATAATGTACCACTTCTATCACTTGAACTAAAGGAAAAATAATAAGTGTGTATAAAAAATCAATCATAGTAAAACTCCGCTCTGCTTGTAACCTCTGTGTGCCCTTGCAGCTTATACTCAATTGAGTCTACAAGGGCAAGACAGCTTGCGTCTATAATGTCGGCGGAGACCCCCACCGTTGTCCAAATCTCCGCTCCTGATGTCGATTCAATCAAAACCCGCACCTGAGCCGCCGTCGCGTCTTTCCCGTCGATAACGCGCACCTTGTAGTCGGAAAGCCGCATCTTTGAAAGCTCGGGGTAGAAACGCAAAAGCGAGCGCCTAAGCGCCCCATCCAGCGCATTTACAGGTCCATCACCTTCGGCAGCGGCAATCTCGGTCTGCCCGTCAACCAGCACCTTCACCCACGCATGGCAGCACTCCATCGACGCCCCAACCGGATGTTCGCTCTGCACACGGTAAGCAATAATCTCAA
>BNVA01000025.1 GCA_025997755.1 Spirochaetia bacterium
TTTTTTTATCAAGTATGACAAAGGGTGCAGAACACAGACATAATCCGCCTGTATCTTATCATAGGACAACAAAAAAGAAATTCCCAAATCCCGTGAAAAAACATCGGTATCCCGTTCAAAATCCGCTTTTTTTATATAGTTTCTAATTATTGATGTTGTATCATTATATGGCGGATTACCCACAATAATAATTTTATCTTTTGTGCCAAGGTTATACTGTGTACGCGAAATATTCAAAAGACTATTCTGTTGAAAAAAATGAATGTTTGGAAGCTGTGTGCGTGCTGTTTTAACAGCGGTTTCATCAATATCAACACCAAGCGCACGGTTTCCGCGTAAAAAACCGCCGTAACCGCAGGAAGTGTCAAGAACATAATAATCTGAATAATCAGGAATATTCTTTTCTATCAAAGAATATACAATATCAACCAGCCATTCCGGTGTGTAATAACTGCCGTAATTTACAGTATCATTGCGGGTTAGATGTTGTTGCTCCACAACGTTTACAAATTTCCTTCGTAAACAATTTTTTCCACGCCCTCCATTGTAACCGTAAGCCGGTCTTCGATGTGTTTCATCGCGCCCGGGATACGGGCTATGAACACCACTCTGGGGTTTATAAGCTGGATTACTTCCTTGGAAAGCTCGGTATTGCCCTCCAGTATGATGCCGTCAACTATGCGTATTATGGGGATAAAGGATTCGTCCAGGGTGTGGGTAAGGAGGATTTCGCCGCCGTTATTCCTAAGCAGGTGGGTGGCGTCTGCAAGGGTGTCCGCCTTTATGATCCGCCCTGTGCAGCGGCTGCCGAAACCGGCTAAACCACGGCAGAGTATATTGCCGATCACATGGACACGTATGCTATTGGTGGTACATGGGGAATTAACGGGGAGACCGGCAACCACCACCACCTTGTCGCCGTTTTTAGCGTAGCCATCCTTCAAGGCTGCCCCTATAACCCCTTGGATCATAGACTCTGAATCGTCCTTTTTATTGACTTCCATGGGGATTACCCCCCAGTAGAGGAATATCCTGCGCCGGACGGTTTCGCTTGGGGTTGCCGCCAGTATTGGGCGTCCCGGACGGTACTTGCTAACAAGTTGTGCCGTGTGACCGCTGAGGGTAGGCATGATAATACAGGAGGCGTCGATTGTGTCGGCGATCCGCACAGCGGCTTCGGCAATCACATTACCCATATCCTGTTTGTCATAGATGCTGCGATGACGTTGGTTGAGAGTTTTCCGGTATTCGTCGGAGGCTTCCGCCGCGCAGACGATCTTGTCCATCATCTCTACGGCAAGTTCGGGAAAAGCGCCGTTTGCTGTCTCGCCGGAAAGCATCACACAATCCGTGCCGTCCAGAATGGCATTAGCCACATCTGCGGATTCGGCACGGGTGGGGCGGGGGTTATGGGTCATGGAGTCCAGCATCTGGGTCGCGGTAATTACCGGTTTCCCCTCATTATTGCAAAGACTTATAATTCTCTTCTGTTCCAGCGGTACTAGTTCCGGCGGAATCTGCACCCCAAGGTCGCCCCGCGCAACCATAATTCCGGTGGATACCCGGATGATTTCTTCGATGTTGCCCAGACCTTCATCATCCTCGATCTTAGCGATGATCTGCATGTCCGAGCCAATATCCGCGAGGTACTTTTGCATGGTGGTTACGTCCGAAGCCTTACGGATAAACGAAGCCGCCACATAGTCCATGCCCTGCTCATGACCGAATTTAAGATCCGCCATATCCTGTTCCGACATTGCAGGAAGCCGTGTATGAACGCCAATTATGTTTACGTTTTTTTTGCTTCCAAGCTCTCCTCCGGTGTCAACACGGCAGCGCATGATCCTGCCATCAAGGGATAACACCTCCAAGGCGTATAAACCGTCTGCAATGAGAATCCGCGCACCGGGACGTATGTCTTCCACCAGCTCCGTGTAGCTAAGGGTAATACGCTGCGGAGTAGTGTAAACGCCTTCCTCACCGTATAGCGCAATTGCGTCCGACTGCGCTATCACATCAATTTTGTCTCCGGTTGTCAGGGTGATGGTTTTATCATCCCGAATGATTCCGGTACGGATCTCGGGACCCTTGGTGTCCAGAATTAGTGCGATGGGAACTTTTTCGGCGGCGGCGGCCTCCCGCACACGGGCGATCTGCAAACCGCCGTATTCATGGGTTCCGTGGGAAAAATTGAACCGCGCCATATTCATCCCCTTGCGGATCAATGCGCGGATCATATCCACAGATTCTGTGGCAGGCCCAATAGTACAGATGATATGGGTGTTTCGTAAAGACTTCATAGTTAATCATAACAAGATTTTACCGGGAATAAAAGGGTTGGGGAGCATTGGAGCATTTTTAACATATCCCTCTAAAAAAACCTGTAAAAAAGTGTTAAGTCCTGATAAAATAGATACTATGTAGCGTGTAAGGAGTGAAAATGAATTATAAAACTAATTTTTATATGTGGGGTGAACGCGGGCTTGTTGCTACCTTTTTCGCCGATTTAGCGCGGCTTATGAATATCGATACTTTGGGGGAATTCCTAAATATAGTTGAATTCCCTAAACAACCTGATATTAAGAAGGACGACATAGAAAATATCGACATCATCATTGAGCCTGATTTTGGTAACCGAGGCTTTGGACACCCCGATGCTGTGATTGCCGTTCAGTTTAAAACACAACCGCGCATGGTGTTTATACTTGAAGCAAAACGCGGTTGCTACCAGCAAGCCTGTAATAAGAGGGCTTTTAGGGGCGCACAGGGCTTTAATAGCTGTCTGAATGGACAACTGGAATTAAACTATTGTCTTTCCATCGCGCTTTGTAAATTCAAGAAAGGAGACAGCGAACTTGTTGATCCAAGTTGGGTTTTGTCTAGTGATTATAATAAAGAGCGAAAAGGAAGTCTGCGCACACTTAAAAATCCTGCGGTGCTTGATTCCGTTATTTCAAAACTGTACGGCGCTCCTTCTGAACGGTACTATCACATTATTCTAACGAGTGATGAAAGCAACCCGCTTGATACCGCCTGCCCCGATTATCTTCCTGAATTGTTCAAACCTCAAATGACCGCATTTGATATGTCTTTTGAGAACGCATGGCAGGAATTGCGCGGACAATTCGGCTGGTTCAATTACACAAAAATTGAATCATTTATTACGGCAAACGAAACCGCTTTAGACGGCGGCTCATTCTTTTTGAACGCATTTGAAATGAATCGTAACAATATGAATTCCATCGATTCTGTTTCTGCACCTTTTGTCGATAATTCTAATTTTGAACCTACCCTAAAAATAGTACGAGCGCCGCTTGGTCAAACTGGTGTAAGGATGATCTATGCACCAAAGATTAATCCAAAAACATACCTTCATTTTTCATGGCGTGGTGGTAGTTGCGCGTTACGTGATTATTCAAGCGGTTCATCATACGAAGATCGTCGTCATTCCACTGCACAAGTTGAAAAGATGATAGAAGATTGTATACCTGTTCCAAACAGGGCACCTGTTAGTGATGTAAACTATTGGCGTGAGAGAACAAAAGAGCTAAATGATAGAAAGGGATTAAGCAAATGATAAAAAACTGGCAGGTAAACAATTTTAAATCCATCAGAAAGATGGATAAGCCTATGGAATTAGCACAACTTACTATACTTACCGGTACAAACAGCAGTGGTAAAAGTTCTTTACTGCAATCTATGTTGCTTACAGCACAAACAATGAACAACAAAGACAGTATTTACCCTCCAATTTTGTTGAACGGTCCGCTGGTGCGCCTTGGCAAATTTGATGAGATAAAGAATAAAAACTCAGAATCCAACAAACCCATAGAAATATCAATATCCCGCCAAGAATATGATATATTCACTTATGATATATTCACTAAGGAAAACAATAAGGAAAACAATAATACATGTCGTATCTCGGCTTCTTTTTTTTCAGAGTCTCAAGTTGAACAGACTAAACCTAAGTTTGATATTACAATTAATTATAACAATATATCTGCTAAAGATAAAAATGATAAAACTCTTTATAATGCACAATTAACGATTCAACATTCAAAAATGCAGCATGAAAGAACCGAAGAAGAGTGGAGGGGATTAGCCCCCGGATTAACTTGTAGATATGAAATGCACAAAGATTTATATGATTATTTTTGTGATAATTTCCAAAGTAAACCAAAATTAGACAAACTACTGGAATATGATGTTTTCATAAATGATGATCTTAAACATATACTCAGAGAACAAACAAAGTTATCCTTGGACAAGCCGGTAATGTGTTTATTCGATCATTTTCTCCCAAAAACGATAGTATTCGAAATTGACATAATTGATGAAATTGCAAATATATTAACAAATATATTAACAGATGAAAATTATGATTTTTCACATTACGACAATAGAATTGTACCAAATGTGGATTATAATTTTTATGAAGATCTATATGAAGGTCCATATTTCACAGAGGAAATATGGAACTCCGTAAAAACCATTTTAAAAAGTGTTGTTACCACTATCTCACTAGATGAAGTATTTCAAAATTTTGAAGTGCATGAGGTAATGTTTGATTATAAGGATGGTGAATGTATTTATCATAATATTATTTTTTGCAAGCAGTATTATAATTGTCTGCTTCAATTGACAAAAGAATATAGGGATTCGATTTACGTTCATTTTAAGTCACAAGAAAAAGATTTAAAGGAAGTTATTAAAAAATATTTGAAAGACTCGCCATATATTCTTAATTTTAACAATATTGATTTTGAAGACCTTGAGTTTTATCATTCGTCAACAAAATTCATTGCTATTGATTTACCGCGCGAGTGTAGGAATAGGTCCTCGAACTTGAAAGATTCTATCACGTCTATTAAATATATGGGACCACTGCGGGACCCGCCAAAGTCCTTGTATCCTCTTTCTCCATTATTGGACACAAGAGATGTTGGTTTACTAGGCGAAAACACAGCCGCAGTTCTTCAAGAATGTCAGACGGAAATGATTAATTATATTTCGCCTAAAACATTAGCTGAACCTCAAATATTAGTTGAAATGGATGGTTACTATTTTTTAAATTATGCGCATACGCAACGCAATGAGCTAAGAGTTGCTGTAAATGATTGGTTGCAATATCTTGAAGCGGCAAATAAAGTCGAAACCGAAGATTGCGGAAAAGATGGGTATAGACTTTTCGTGTACCCGTATAGCAAGGATGATGCGAACACAAAACAAGACTTAACTAATGTCGGTACCGGTGTAAGTCAAGTATTACCAATAGTGGTTATGGGACTTCTGGCTCCCGAAGGTTCAACGCTGATATTTGAGCAGCCCGAGCTGCACCTGCACCCCAAAGTCCAATCATTGCTTGCCGACTTCTTTATATCATTGTCGCTTTCCGGTAAACAGTGTATCGTAGAAACACATAGTGAATATATTATTGACAAATTGCGGTATAGAATAGCATCTGATCTTGTACCTGATGGTAGTATGCAAGTGCTATCAAAAATATATTTTGCACAAAAGATTGATGGTAATTGTGAGTTCAAAGAAATCAAAATAAACCGTTTTGGCGTTATGTCTGATTGGCCTGAAGGTTTCTTTGATGAGTCTATGAAAATTGCACGGGATATTTTGCTTGCTTCAGAGGAAAAAAAAGAAACAGAACGTAAAAATAGCAATGAAGAGGATGATGATGATTACTAACCTGTTTGTTGATGCAAGTGTTTTGGCATTTCCCAGAGAATCTGAGAATCAGCAGGAAGATTGTGAGAATATAAAAAAGTTTTTAAGAAATATGCATAAGTTATCTTTACTTTGGGAGAATATCCCGAATATAACGATTTCTATCCAAGAAGGTATTGTTACATCTTTATCAAAAAGAGGATACTTCTTTGACCCAGACAATAATGAGCAAAGAATAAGATTAAACGTTGTTTATAGAAAATATCCAGATTTTGATATTGACCGTCAAAATATTGCTAAGTTCCTTTTGGAAAAGCTATTTAATGAATATAATTCAATCCATTTTGATAATCGGTATAATAAACAAGATATAAATAAGAATGCGTTACAAAATTTTGTTGAGAGTGCAAGTGTTTGTAATGAAAAGTATTTCTTAGATGAACATAAAAAACTTATTTCATATATTCATCTGTTTAATAAAAGATATAAAGTCAATGATTATTGTTTTATTGCTATCAGCGGAAGAGGTCAAGATTACCAAGAAGATTCAGTGAACATTACACGAATAAGAAAAATTTATGACCGCTATAAGCAACCTGAACCTAATTTCAAAACATTAAAAGAAGCTTATGAGAATGCAAAAAAAGAAACAACGGGCTACCTCCATTTTAGTGAGGATATTGAAAAAGAGGATAATAAAGATATTTCAATTATCATGAAAGACAACTTTAATTTCTACCAGATTCCTAATAAAATTTATCATTATTTGACAACTCTTGCAAGTTTTGTGAAAAATGCTACTGAAGACATTGACGAAAATGCCGTTAATGAATTAGTTAAAAGATTCGGATGTAATTCATCATCAGAATCTGGTAATAATTACCAGAACTGTCCTCACAGAAGATGGTATGACGGTAAAGACAATAGTCAATTCATACTTCACCTTAAACCTACAACAGCACCTTATAATAATAAATTAACTACGCGGATATATTATAAGTATGACAAACAGGAAAAACCGCGAATTGTTGTGGGCATGATACTTGAGCACCCGCAAAATTGTCCTTGTAAAGATGAAAGACGATGTTCAGAGATGGCTCCTATTGAAGCACTAATAAGTAGATAAGTAGCGACTGTGATATATTTATTATATTCTATAAATAAGGAGCTTTAAAGTATGAAACTAATAATAAGCACAATACCGATGTTTGATAAAGAAAAATTAACGCCGTTTGTATATCCGGTAAATGGGAATAGTTCTATTGAGTATGATAAGCCGGTTATATATCCGGTAAACTCAGTCTTGGCGAAAACGCTTAAAAAGAGTGATATTGCGAGAGTTATCTTACTGGAAACCAAAGGCGGTGCGGAAAAAGGCAGCGAAAACAGCGCTGTATTCCGGCAGGAGTTGGACGGCATAAACAAAAATATTGAAGCGAAAATTTCTTACGAAACAATCGCAGTGCCTTTTGAGTTGACTACAGAGGATTTTGACGGGCTTCTCAGTCAACTTCTTGACAAGCTAAAAGAGGAAAAAGATGCTCATATCATTGCCGATATAACTTATGGCATAAAACCATGGCCTATGATACTTTTTTGTGCATTCAACTTTGCCGAAAAGTTTTTTGATGCGACTATTGAAAATATAGTCTACGGCAAGGTAGAATTTAAGGGAGAAAAACCTGAAAATCCTATGATTTATGATATTACGCAAATTTACTATTTAAACAAACTCATTGGCGCAATGGAAAGCCCTAATGCCGATACTGCCGTAAAGATGCTTAAAGATTTTTTTGTAATGTAGGATGAATAGTGCAGAAGACAAAAGAGCAGCTCGAAACAAAAATAAATGAATCAAAGTACTTTTCGATTACAGGTGAAAATATTGAGGCTCTGCGAAAGACTGAATTAAACAAATTATCCGCTACGATATTTGAATATTGTCATTACATATATCATAATCAAACTAAAGAATTAGGTCTTGAAATACATAAATGCGTTATATCATGCCTAAAAACATTTAATCCCAAAAACGGCAAATTCATAAATTATTTTATGTCTAGTTTAAAAAATGTAAATAATAGTATAAAAATAAAGGAAAATCGTGATGTTGAAAGATATAAAAATATTTCCGACTTGAAAAAAAATAATGAGGACTGTGATTTTCAAATTGTGGATACTGTTAGTCCTACACCGGAGGAAAAGTTGATTACCCGTGAAAACACTATTGAATATTTTTCTGCTTTTGAAAATATTTATAGGGGTAAACAAGGTCGTGTCAAAAAGTATCTACAAAAACTTCTTACAGTAAAATACTTAGAAGAAATCATAGAATTAGAATCTATTAGTGATAGCACTATATATACAAATTTCTCATTTGTTGACCACGATATATATGAGAATTATCGAAATGACAATAATCCTCCAACCCAAAAAGAAATTGCCGAATCTCTTGGAAAGCACGAAGCGGATGCCAGCCGAACGCTTGCAAGGTTTGAAAAACTAGTAAAATCAATAATATCATCAAAAAAGTGTTAAGTTCCTTTCCCATGCAGACTATATAAAGTATCTACGGTTTAAAAGGGAATATATGAAAAGACAATTTTTAGATGAATTGGCATACGACTTATTTGGCGTTAAATACAGATACTTATCAGAAGATGAAAAGTTTGCAATTCAAGATGCGGCAGAATATTATCGACAGGAACGTTACCATGATGGTGATGATATGTCAGTTTATGGAACAATAAAAATCGGAGATGAAAGAAATGGTTTTGTAATTAACTCATTTAATTCAGACTATGATTCTTTTTATGGTAGTGGCAGATAAATTTTTATAGGAAAAGGCGGAAAAATTATTAAAATCACAAATTTCTGATCCGTCATTATGCGACGGATCAATGTGTTATATTTATAGATTATTACATGAAACCTGAAAGAGCTATTAACTTAAAAAAGGAGATAGTGTTCCTGAAATTCTTGGGACTCGCAGATTCTGGAACAATGCATGGAAGGATTGATTTAGGAGGCGACCACAATGTCAACAATTTGCAATGAAGAATTTATGTGTCCACTTTGTGGTAAAAAATTTGAAAGCGTTGTTCAGTGTTCATATTCAATATTTGGAACAAACCTTGATTTTAAACGTGTTGGAGCTGCTATTATCCCAACGCCGACACTTCAATGTCCTGCTTGCGGTTTTGTTTTTTTTCAAAATACGTTCAACGACAAGGAACTATCAAAATTAAGAGAAATATTAAAAACACAAAATATCTTTCAAATTAAACCTAATATGCCAAGGTATTATTATCTTGCAAAAGAATATGAATTAGCAAATAGAACTAAAGATGAAATAATCACTCAATATATCAATGCAATATGGCAAACAAATAGTAAGAGTGATTTAAAAGCAATATCTGAAATACTTTTTAGTTATTTTTCTACGATTGAAAAGACAGATAAGAATTATTATGCATTTCAATTTATGAAATTGGATTTCCTACGGCGGCTTGGCGATTTTAGTAATGCAAAATATTTACTACAACAGCTATATGATGATAACGATTTAATATTAACCGATAGTATAGAAATACTATTTGAATATCAGGAAGAATTGATAAACAAGTGCGATACCGATGAACACCAATTACCAAAAACCGATAAGAAGACACGAGACAAGAATGAGTTTATTGATAGAATAAGAATAGAATTATTTATTGACGATGCGGTAAATAATAAAACAATTGCTGGAATTCAAGAAATTACAAAATTAAAAACTTCAAGGCTTCTTTACAGGATAAATAATAAGCTGCCAATACTAATATTATCAATACATTCTGGACATCACGGTAATTTGATTACGATATTAAAATATTTAAAACTTGAAATCGTGGAGGTAACATTAGTTATTAGAAATACAAGTATCAAAATTAAGCTTTCAGATATTGATGAAGCGAAACTAAATGAAGAAAACCTAAAAGAACTACTATATAAAATAGCTATGGGAACATAAATTATTTGAACTATTCCGCACCGGAACTTCAAAAATATTTTGCGTATTATTAAATTTTGAGCATAAGGAGAAGGAAAAATGGATAATAGCAATATGATAATAGGTATAATCGTGATAGTAATTGTAGTAGCAATTCACTCGGTTCTTACATATTGCGTGTATACAAAGAAAGGTGGCGTCTATGCATGTTTTTATTTTTTTCTAGCCCCGCTTGCTTTTTTATTGATTATACTTTATATAGACTCAAATTCAAATAGAAATAATAGCCGAGTGTGACAAAATGCGAAAACAAACAAGTCTAAACTTCCTCGACCATGCCGGCTTGCATGTCTGCGGTTTGGAGTAAAAGAACTTCTTTGTATGTGGACAATGCTTTTTTTAGCGCATATTTATCCAGTGTACTGCTGTCATAGGCTCCCATGTGCCAGCGAATAGCGTGGTTCCATGAATCGGGCATTTTAATAAACTCATTGATCCGCAGCATTGATTCAATTCCGTGTCCATAGGAAAGATAATCATTTCTGATACTATAGTAAGGCGCTTCTTCCCATTTATTTGTTTTCTCATTCTTTACGTTTCGGGTTTTTATTTCATACATATTAACTTTGCAAAAATCATGGAAGAGGCAGGATATGATCAGATAGTACATATCAATTTTGCCGGAAAGCATAACCGGCGCAAGTTTTATTCCATTTGCAGCTACAAGCAATGAATGGCGGACGAGTCCGCCCGGCTCGGCACCATGAAAATGTGTTGACGCGGGGGCTGTATAGAAATCAGTTTTGGTTTTGAGGTGTTCAAGCAGGTCCCATATTGGGTCTGCATCTCCTATCGAAAGTGTTTTTTTAAATATATTATGTGTAAATTCAATATATTCATTTGCGGTTCTTTCTTGAAATATGAATTGCTCAATGGCGATTTGCAAGCGATCTGTTTGTTTTTGCATAATACACTATATAATATTGTTATTATTTACGCAAGGGGCGCAACAGGGGCATGTTCAACGGCACATCGACATTAAAAATAAATTTTTCTGATCCATCATTATACGACGGATCAGTGTGTTATACTTATAATATGCAACGTTTACAATTTAATATGATAAAGGAGTTTTTTTGAAAAATCAAGAAAAAGGCAATGTGGATTCATCAAAAAGTAACGAATCTGATAATAGACTGGAAGTATGCTTAGCCACTTTTCATCAAGATATAAACAGAACTAATAGAGATTGCGAGGGCTGCCCATTTGATCAAGTATGCAAAACATTTTTTTCAAAATATTATCGGCACCTAGAAGATGTGCCCAAAGGACTAAAGACGCATGAAATATGCCTTATTGCCGTCCAAGAAAAGGGAGAAGTGCTTCAATATGTACCGGAGGAAAAGAAAACACTTGAAATATGTATGGCCGCTGTACAGGAAAATGGTGTGGCACTGGAATTTGTACCAGAGGATATTAAGACAAAAGATATGTGCCTTAATGCAATCCTTGATGGCTGCGGGCATATACTCAAATTTGTGCCGGAAAAATTTCGGACACTTGACTTGTGCCTTCTTGCCGTGCAGTTTGATGGTATGGCACTTCAAGATGTGCCGGAACATCTTAGGACAAGGGAAGTTTGTTTAATGGCTGTTCATATAAGCGGACCTGCGCTTGAGTTTGTACCGGAAATGTATCGAACACCCGACCTTTGCCGTATCGCGGTTTCAACACCTATTCAACCTTGGGATCATACTTCAAAAACTGTATTGAGCATGGTGCCGGAAAAAAGCAGAACAGAAGAAGTGTACAAAGCCGCACAAGAAGCCGATGAGGAGCACGATCAAAGAAGTTTTACAATTGATAATGTAACGCCAATTTTGGAAGCCGAAGCCGAAGAGGATAAAACAACAGCATTGGAAAAGTGGCTTGATTTTGTTAAACGTTTTACAAATGGGGTGATAGATGTTCCGGAAGAGTTTAGAACGCCGGAACTCTACAAAGAAGCGGTAAAAGCACATGGCATGGCGCTTAAATTTATTCCGCCGGAAGCAAGGTCGGAGGAATTATGCATGATTGCGGTACAATGCCCCGCCGAACGAATTCTGTCGAGCTGGTCGCTATTGGACTATGTGCCAGAGCTGTACAAAACGGAGGCGCTTTACCGTGCCGACTTAAATACAGTAGGTCTTGATCTACAGGTTGTACCGGAAGAATTCAAAACAGCGGAATTGTGTTTGGTTGCCGTTAATCAAAATGGATTGGCTTTGCAATTTGTACCGGAAAGATTTAGAACTGGAGAACTTTGTTCTGCGGCTGTTCAGAATGACGGACTTGCGTTGGAATTTGTACCGGAAGAATTAAATACAACAGAATTATTCTCTGCTGCCGTTGATCAAAATGGATTAGCTCTAAATTTTGTACCTGAAAAATTACGAACAGAAGAGTTTTGCAATATTGCTATACAGAATGACTTACATGCACTGGAATTTGTACCGGAAGAATTCAAAACAAAAGAATTGTGTGAAAGTATTGTTAATAAAGATGGAGATACAGTTTTCTATGTACCTAAAAATATGATAACGGAAGAACTTTGTTTAACGGTTATACAAGACTGTGATATTGGATGTCTTGCAACAAATATAGCAAGAATAAAGAACACAAAAGAACTCTATCTTGCTGCAGCTTCCCATACAGGCTGGGCGATTCAGAGTATACCGGCGGAATTCAAAACAAAAGAAATATGTCTTGCCGCAGTTCGCAAAGTAGATCTTACTTGGTGGGGGATTCCGTTGAAATGGAAATATGATCCTGAAATTCTTGAAGCTCGCGGATTTTGGAACAATCAGTGGAAAGATTGATATTTTAATTTAGAATAGATAAAATATTTACTTAAAGGAAGTGTATTATGGATATAAATTTCATTTTTGAATTGTCTATTTTGGTTATTGTTATTATACAATTCATTGTCATAATTATTCTTTTTTCAAAGAATAGGCAAGATTCGCAATCTGACGTATCGCAAAGATTGATAGAATATTCACAACGTCTTGAAAAAAATGAATCAACATTACGAGATGAATTCGGTAAAAATCGTGATGAAACAAATAAAGCTGCAAAAGACTCACGCGAAGAATTATCATCGTCTCTAAAATCTGTTTCAGAACAACTGTCAACAATAATTGTCAATTTTACAGGATTAGTCGATAATAAAATCAAAGCTATCCTTGATACGTTAGCAGAATCATCTAAGACAAACAGAGAAGAACTTGCCGCATCTTTAAAAGCATTTGAAGAAAAATCATCAGCAAAAATTGAGGCATTAACAAAAGATACAAAAGAAGGGCTTGATAAGAATCGGGATGCTGTTGAAAAGAAACTTGCAGATATTCAGCAAGGTAACGAAAAGAAATTAGATGAAATGCGTCAAACTGTTGACGAAAAATTACAAAAAACACTTGAAACACGGCTAACCACCTCATTCAAAACGGTTAGCGAACATCTTGAGCAAGTTCAAAAAGGACTTGGTGAAATGAAAAACTTGGCATCTGATGTTGGGGATCTGAAGAAAGTTATGTCAGGTTCAAGTTCAAAGATCAAAGGTGTTTTGGGAGAATATCAACTTGCGGCAATTCTCGAGCAAGTACTCGCGCCGGGGCAGTATGCAAAAAATGTAAAAACAAAAGATGGAAGCGATAGAAATGTTGAGTTTGCAATAAAACTTCCTAGTAAAGACGATTCTAATAAAATCGTTTGACTGCCTATTGATTCCAAATTACCGACCAGCGGTTATGAGATTCTTCTTGATGCCTATAACAGCGGTGATAAAAAAGCGGTAGAGGATGCACAAAAGGCATTCTCCAGAACTGTAAAGGCTTTTGCTAAAGATATTCATGACAAATACATTGATCCGCCAAATACAACTGATTTTGCCATCATGTTTTTACCATTTGAAGGTGAATATGCCGAAGTTGTACGAGATCCGGAACTTTTTGAAAGTCTACAACGGGATTATAAAATAAACATAACGGGTCCATCAACAATATCCGCATTTTTAAATGCATTGCAAGTTGGTTTCAAAAGCATTGCTGTTGAAAAACAAACAAGTAAGATATGGAATATATTGAGTGAAGTAAAAAAAGAATTTGGAAACTTTGAAACGGTTTTGACTAAAGTTAAAGATCAAATTGATAAAGCCAGTTCAACACTAGAAAATGAAGTTGGTCGCAGGACAAGGGTTATCAACAGGACTTTAAAAAAAGTTGAAACATTGCCTGATACTAGTGAACACGGACTACTTTCTGATAGCTCTTCAGATATAGATGAAACTGAATGAGAGTGAAAGATGTTTTTTAAGTATGATTAAATTTTGACAAAGGAGAGGCGAAAAATATGGGCAATGTAGCGGTATTCAATTTATTGGGTATTCAGATGAAGAAACTGCGTGAATTAGATATGTTTGGTGATAACAATTACGGCAGGGCGGCTTTCGCGTATATTTCATCTAAGGCAGCCAGTTACTTAACTATGTCAAGTGATATATACAAAGAGGGTGATTATTTTAATTATCCGCTTGATGAATGGGATGGCAAAAATCTAAGAATGGGTTGTGAACAAATAATATACAACTGTTCCGGTATTGATAAAAACAATCCTTGGATGGATTTATCTATACATGATATAAAAAATCTATTTGAATTATTTCATTATTCTTTTTTCAGTATAGAAAAAGTTAGCAATGAAAAAAATATTTATGCGTTAAAATTTATTCATAAAATGTCAGAACAAACATATACAACATATTGTATAAATCGTGAAGAGGATCATAGCAATAATGAAATACAATATTTGAATGTGCCTACAAAAGAGGGATATACAAAAGTCTCAGTTGATAATGAAAGCAAGGTGGTAAAAATATTCTCTAACGATGATGGAATTGGAGTAGAATCAGAATACTCGTATATAAGAATGTTGTATAAAAATTTTAAGAGATGGAAACAAACATTATCGCAGAAAGTAATAAACAATAAGAATACATGGATAGATACGCTATATTTTGAAAGTGATAACAAACAGTATGAACAAATCTTTGATATTTCTGAATTTTATGAATTAGACCACTGGGAATTGGATGCAATATAAATATTTGAGGATGTTTTATGGAGAACGATATTACATGTCAGTTTTGCGGCAAGAAATTTCAATTGCCTGATGTTGTTAAAAATAAGATCATTGCAGAATACATGGATGCATACATGGAACAGTGGGATATTGAGCTTGAAAAGGAAAAAGATAAATTATATGCAAAAATTTTGAAGTTTAGAAAAAAATACAAGACGGAAGACGATTTTGAATGGCTGCTTGAAAAAATAAATTACAAAAAGAAAAATTAAAAAATCGCCAAAAAAATCGCAAATCAATGACACGGGAACTTGAAAAATATGTTTGCCTATGATTAAATTTTATGAAAAGGAGCGGTAGCTATGGATAATGACAATACATATCCAACGATGGAGGAGTGCCTTCATGCTGTCAAACAAGATGGTATGGCTCTTAGATTTGTGCCAGATGACAAAAAGACTCCTGAAATCTGTCTAGCTGCTGTTAAGAAAAATGCATTTTCAATTAGATGGGTGCCGAGCGAAAAGATAACGTTTACGATATGTCTTACCGCCGTTAAAAAAGATTGGAAGGTAATAGAATATGTGCCCGAAGAATTGAGGACTCCTGAAATCTACCTAGCCGCAGTCAAACAAAGTTGTTGGGGGCTTGAATATGTACCCGATGACAAAAAGACTCCTGAAATTTGCCTAACCGCTGTTCAAAAATATGGAAAAGCACTTGAATTTGTGCCCGGTGATAAAAAGACACTTGAAATCTGCTTTGCTGCTGTTCAACAAAATGGTATGGCGCTTGAATATGTGCCCGATGGCAAAAAGGCTATTAAAATCTGTCTAGCCGCTGTTCAACAAAATGGTTCGTCACTTGGATATGTGCCCGAAGAACTCCGCGATGATGTTAAACCAGATGGGGTTTACATTGGGGATGAACAAGAAAAAATGAATGCTGATGAACGGATTTATCGGTGGGTAGATGAATACGAGTTGTGGGATGAATACGAGTTTGAGGAAATACTAGCCGCTGTTGAACAAGATGGTTGGAAACTTATAAATATGCCGGATGACAAAAAAACACATAAAATCTGCCTTGCCGCTGTTCATCAAGCAGGTAGGGCACTTCGATATGTGGCTTATAAAAAGAGAACTCCTAAAATCTGTCTTGCCGCTGTTCATCAAGATGGTTTGTCGCTTGAATTTGTGCCCGATGAAATGAAAACTACTGAAATCTGCCTTGCCGCTGTTCATCAAGATGGTTTGTCGCTTGAATTTGTACCCGATGAAATGAAAACTACTGAAATCTGCCTTGCCGCTGTTCATCAAGATGGTTTGTCGCTTGAATTTGTACCCGATGAAATGAAAACTACTAAAATCTGTCTAGCCGCCGTTAAACGAGCTGGTTCGCCTCTTTACTATGTACCCGAAAAAATGAAGACTCCTGAAATCTGTTTAGCCGCTGTTCAACAATATTGGAAGGCAATAAAATATGTGCCTATCGAATTGCAAAAACAAGAGGAAATATCCTATGCCTTTGAAAAAAACTGCCTTTTATATATGAAATTATCAACGGAAATAATTAAAGAAATCCCAAAAGAGATGCTGACCGAGTCAATATGTCTAGCCGCTGTTTTACAAAGTTGGCGTGCAATTACCTATGTTCCGGAAAAAATTAGAAAACAAAAAGAAATCTTTGATACTTTTGAACGGGATTTTCTAGCAGACTTAAAAAAAGATTGCTGGGTACTTGGAGATGTACCCGATGAAATGAAGACCTATGAACTCTGCCTAACCGCTGTTAAGCAATATGGTTCGGCACTTCGATATGTGCCGGACGAAATGAAGACCTATGAACTCTGCCTAACCGCTGTTAAGCAATATGGTTCGGCACTTCGATATGTGCCGGACGAAATGAAGATACATGAAATCTGCCTAGACGCTGTTCAACAAAATGGTATGGCGCTTGAATATGTACCCGATGACAAAAAGACTCCTGAAATTTGCCTAGACGCTGTTCAACAAAATGGTATGGCGCTTGAATATGTACCCGATGACA
>BNVA01000026.1 GCA_025997755.1 Spirochaetia bacterium
CCCGGAATCTTAAACAAAATCGCCGTCATGCCGCCGCCGGTAATTGAAGCGCAATAAATTGCCACCAAGAAAGCAATAGCGCTGATCGCGTCCATCCTGTAAGTAAAAGGAATACCCAAGGCGACCGCCATTGTGGCGCTTACGCCGGGCAACGCGCCGAACAGGGTTCCCAAAAAGACCGCAAAGACAAGAAACATGAGCATTTTCGGCGCTAATATCACCGAAAATCCACTCACTAATAAATCTAACATATTTTTTCCTTATCTCCTTATTGAAAGATAGATTCAATGACTAAAGCAAAACTCCGCAGAAACGGGACGTAGCCACGCGGAAGCATGATGCCCAAAAGCACGGAAAAGCCGACATACAGCAAAAACGTGATACCGATGGACATACCACCAAGAAATAGAGGGCGTTTCTCGCCGAGCAAGATGCCGTAGCTCAGCAAAAACAACAGGCAGGTGGCAAAAAATCCCAGCGGTTCATACAATACCGCCATCACCATCAGCATAACCATGCCGATAAACAGCTTGCTCTTAACAAATTTTCCGATACCGGGGAGAAAGTCGACAAACGATTGCGCGATAGCTTCCTTTTTATTTCTTTTAAAGAAGTTAAATATATTTATGGCAAGAGCAATCACCAATAAAAACAATAAAAACTGCGGCCATTGTTCCGCGCCCAGCTCGCTCGCCGCTGACTTAGGCATCGTAGCTCCGACGTACCACCAACAAAACACCGAACCGGCCATAAGCAGAATATTTACAATCAATTCCAACGCCATTTTATGTCTCCTTAAACCCAAAAAAAATACGGGAACAGGGCGGCTACCCTGTTCCCGTATTGTAAACTATTTAAGTATATTGATTGCCTTGAGGTAATCAGTAAACACGACGTACTCTTGTTCCGCGAGCGCGATAGTTGTCGCGGAGTCGGAATAACCGGTTCTATCCAGATAGCCCGCATTCTTCATGAATTCCTGATAGGCTGGCATATCGTATGCCTTTTTTAGGGCCGCCGCCATCGAGTCAAGCGCCGCTTGCGGGGTGCCGCTTCTGGCATAGATACCGCGCCACGTACCGATGTAGGCATTATATCCAAGTTCGCCGGTAGACAGTATATTGGGGAAACTCGACATGCGCTTTTCGACCATCGCCACCAACGGCACAATATCGCCTGACGCGATAAGACCGGCAACTTCGTCGGCACCGGAAATAGCCAGCGTCAGATGCCCGCCGACCTGCGCCGAGCTGATTTCCGCTCCGCCGCCATAAGCTACGGTTTTGATGTACTTGTCAACGTCGGCAAGGCTCACGCCAAGACCGGCGGCTAATACTTGCCGGAGAGACGCGGCATCGGCACCCGTAGCAGTGAGCATACCGCAGGAAAGTTCTTGCGGATGCGCTTTCGCGTATTCAACGAAACTGTTGAAATCGGTGAATTTACCCTGCATCGCTTTTTTGGAAGCCGTCAAAATGTTGGTGGAATGCACCAGCTTTGCGACCGGCACCATTTCTTTGCGGTAGTCAAAAGGCAGAATTTTTTGCAGGTCCAGCATGATGATGGACTGGGTGCTGAGCGTGTAGGTGTAACCATCGGCAGGCTGCTTGTAGGTAAAGTTCAAACCATTCGCGCCACCCGCTCCTTCAACGTTGACGATTTCGACCGGAACGCCCAAGACTTCTTGAAGTAAGGGCTGCAAGGGGCGAAGGGTTCCGTCAGCGCCGCCGCCGACACCCCAGGGACAGACGAGCGTAACTTTGCGCTCCCATTTCCATCCGCCCGCGTCGGCGCTGCTTTGGGCAGCGGATTTTTTGCTGCATCCGGCGCCCAAGACAACCAACAATGCCGCGACAAGCGTTACACTTGCAATTTTTTTCATTTCTTTCCTCCATAACAAAAATATTGATAATCGCGATCACAGATCGCGGAAAATCCACCGAACCGCATCGGGAAAACGCAATCGCCAGCCGCCCTGGGTATGGGTCAAACCCTTGAGCACCCGATACTTGAGCTGGGTTTCGTCAAACCCGCAGGCGGTAAAACGCTCATACATTATCTTTGTTCCCTCAAGGAACTGTTCACCGGTGGTAAGCCGACCCTGCTCGTTGGTACTCACGTCAAGATAGATATACTTGATATGATCCAGATTTGCCTGTTCCAGGGTTGCATCCAGGCAATCCATCCAGTTATAGAAGGAGCCGCTGATGCACAACAAGCGGGAAAAGGCCTCAGGATGCATAAGCACCCCATAAGTAGAAACGATTGTCCCGCTGCTAAAGCCGCCTAGTCCCGTATAGACAGCTTGTTTTCTGGTGCGGTAATTCGCGTCAATCCAAGGCTTAAGCTCCCGCACCAGCCACTCAAGATATTCTTTGCCGGTTCCCGCTACCTCGCTCTCATAAGAGCTCCATTCAGGCACGGTAAAACGTTTGGTATAGGGGGCATACTGGATGCTCCGCTCCCGGTTTGTGGCGGGACAGTCAATGCCGACGATGATTACCTGGGGCAGAAAGCGGGCGTAATCGGCGTAATAATCGGCATAGCGTATGCTGTGCCCTGAAAAACTGTCCTCATCCTTGAAAATATCCTGACCGTCGTTCATATACAACACCGGATAGAGTCTGTCCCCTTCTTCGTATCCGTTGGGAGTCATCACCCGGAAGGTAACATCCCGTTCAAAAGGCGTCAGCTTGGTCTGAAATACTTCTATCTTCATATCAATGCCTTAAGGCCCGTTTCGGCGCCAAATGATAAAACGTTTTATCATTTTTTATTATAAGGGCAGATATTACGTTTATCAAGCAAAATATTTCAAAAAATATGATTTTCCTTGAAAATTTATGCGAATTTTTCCCCTGCCGGTTGATTTTTTGCCGCTTTTGCTTGTCATTATTTTAAAAACCATTTATACTATGATAAAACGCTTTTGCTGCACGAGGTTGTTTTGGGTGTTAGCATAAAAGATATTGCAAAAAAAACAGGGCTTTCAATAACCTCTATTTCTCTGGTGCTGAACAAGAAGGAAAACCGCATTTCGGAAAAAACCCGTCAAATAATAGAAAACGCCGCACAAGAATTGAATTATTCCCCAAACCATGCCGCAGTAAGCCTTTCTACCAGAAAAACCAACCTGATTGCGCTGATCATCCCGAGGGGGACTCTGTATTATTTTGGCGATTTGGTTTCTTCTATGGAGAACGCCTGCCGAAACGCCGGCTATTGCCTGAGCATTTCCCTTCCCGAAGGGGACTGGGATTCTTGCCTGGAAGCGATTCAAGAAATGCTGCGGCGCAACGCGGACGGTATTATTTTTGATCCTCCACATTTCGACGGCGACTATTACCAGGCATATATGGACATGGTTTCAAATGCCGAGACTCCAGTCAGCGCCCTTGCCAGCATAGGAGCGCAGCTATTACCGAATTCGATTCTGCCGGATCACCGGCATGGCGGTTACCTTGCCGCATCTCACTTGCTGGAACTGGGACATACCCGCATAGCTTTTATCGCCGGTCCCGGAAAAGGTTATTTGGAAACGGAACTGCTTTCCGGCATTGAGGAAGCTCTGGAGGAACACCTGCTAAAGCCGGAAACCCTGCCCACGCTCTTTGGCGAGAACACCGCCGCATTCGGCTACGAAGGACTGGACACGTTGCTCAAAACCTATCCTGAGGGCGGTGTTTCGGCTATTATTACCGGCTCCGATATTATTGCCGGCGGGGTGCTGCGCCGCGCCTACGAGTTGGGCATCAACGTTCCCCGGCAGCTTTCGGTAGTGGGCTATGGAAACATATCTTCCGGCGCTGAATTTTTTGTATCCCTCACCACAGTATCCATTCACTATGACAGGATTGCCCGCAAAGCAGTCAACCTCATCAGAAAACTTAATCATGACAGTCAATCCTTTACGCCGGAACTGGTTAACCCCTCGCTGATAGTTCGGGAAAGCACGGCGGAAGCAAAAATATAGCAAAACTATTAAGGAGGTTTTTGTATGATCAAACTTTACGACACCGGCGCGTATCTTGTCCGGGGGACTGAAATTGTAAAAGACGACGCTGAGGCGTCCGCCAAATTGAAACAACTGGGCGTGAGCGCTTCCAAAGGCGAAGCCCGCAAGGGAACGATTGCATACGGGATTTTGTCGGCTCACAACCAAAGCAGTGATGGGCAAAATCTGCAAATCAAATTCGATTCCCTCACTTCCCATGACATCACCTACGTGGGCATCATTCAGACCGCCCGGGCCAGCGGCATGGAAAAATTCCCCATCCCCTATGTGCTCACCAACTGCCATAACAGCCTCTGCGCCGTTGGCGGCACCATCAACCAGGACGATCATGTGTTCGCCCTGTCCGCGGCGAAAAAATACGGCGGCGTATACGTTCCGCCCCACCTCGCAGTGATACACACATACAACCGCGAGATGATGGCAGGCTGCGGCAAGATGATCCTGGGATCTGACAGCCATACCCGCTACGGCGCGCTGGGAACGATGGCCGTAGGCGAAGGCGGCGGCGAGCTTGCAAAGCAACTGGTGGGCCGCACCTACGACATCGCGTATCCGCAAGTAGTTGGGGTGTACCTAACAGGAGAACCCGCGAAGGGAGTTGGCCCCCACGACGTGGCGCTTTCGATTATCGCGGCGGTGTTCAAAAACGGTTACACGAAAAACAAGGTGATGGAATTCGTGGGCGACGGCGCGGCAAAGCTGCCGGTTGATTTCCGCAACGGCATTGACGTGATGACCACCGAGACCACCTGCTGGACATCGATCTGGAAAACCGATAGAGCGGTAAAGGACTACCTCGCAGTCCGGGGACGTGCCGACGATTACAAGGAACTCGCTCCCGCGGACACAGCCTATTACGATGGATTCGTGTATGTGGATCTTTCAAAGATAGAGCCATGTATCGCTATGCCCTTTCATCCGAGTAATGTATTTACCATTAAAGAACTACAGCAAAACGCCAAAGATATTCTGGCCAAGTGTGAAGAAGACGGACTCAAAGCTCTGGGCGTGCCGGGACTCAAGCTCAACCTGAAAGAAAAATACCATGACGGCGGCGTCTGGGCGGAGCAGGCGGTAATCGTGGGCTGTTCGGGCGGCATTTTCGACAACATCATGGCGGCGGCGGACATTGTGAAGGGCAAATCAATCGGCAATGGCAACTTTACCGCGAGCGTATACCCCGAAAGCCAGCCCACCTACCTTGAACTGGTGAAGAACGGCGCGGTGGAAACTTTTATGAACGCCGGTTTCCTTGTGCGGGAAGCCTTCTGCGGCCCCTGTTTTGGCGCGGGCGACACTCCCGCCAACGGCGAGCTTTCGATCCGCCACGCTACCCGCAACTTCCCCAACCGCGAAGGCTCCAAGCCCAATGAAGGGCAGATTTCGTCGGTGGCACTCATGGACGCCCGTTCAATTGCCGCCACCGCAATTAATGGCGGTCGTATTACCGCCGCCACCGAGCTTGATGTGTCCTACGGCAAATACCAGTTCTTCTTTGACCGGGGCGTATACGACAAACGTGTATACGACGGCTTTGGGAAACCGTTACCCGAAACGGAACTTATTTTCGGTCCCAACATCAAGGACTGGCCCAAAATGCCCGCCTTGCCGGACTTCCTGCTCATCAAAATCGTGAGCTTCATCACCGATCCGGTTACCACCACCGACGAGCTTATCCCCTCAGGTGAAACTTCGTCCTACCGCTCCAACCCGCTGCGGCTCGCCGAGTTTACCCTAAGCCGGAAAGACCCGAATTATGTGCAAAAGGCAAAGGAAGTGCAGGGCTTTGAAACAGAGCGCCGGAGCGGAAAGGCAACGGCTGAAATTGACGCCGTGCTGAAAAAAATTCAATCTATCGCGGGCTTCGCGGGACTGTCCCTTGCGGACTTACGTCTAGGCAGCGCCATTTTTGCCCGCAAACCCGGCGACGGCTCTGCCCGGGAACAGGCTGCGTCCTGCCAGCGGGTGCTCGGCGCGTCGGCAAACCTGGCCATGGAATACGCCACCAAACGCTACCGCTCGAACCTTATCAACTGGGGTATCCTGCCCTTCGTGGTAAAAGACGAAAAGGCGTTCGGTCTTGGGGATTATGTGTTCTTTCCGGACACCAAAAAGGCGGTGCGGGAAAAAGCGGAAACCATTAAAGGCTATGTGATAGGCGATTCTATAAACGAAATCAGCGCCTTGTTAGGTGAACTAACCGATACGGAGCGGCAGATACTGATAGACGGCTGCCTTATCAACTATTACGCGAATGTCCCTGAAAAGGGTTAAATGACGCATATATGCTCCGGCTTGTTTTAATCAACATCCCGCTCACCCTTTTGGCGGGCGGGTTGTTTGGCGTAATTTTCATTTTATTGAAAATTCCCAACGGATTGCGTATTGGCGCTATGCTGGGGACTGCCCTGCTCAGCGTTTTTTTCAACGCCGCCTATATGCCCTCGCCTACCCGTTTCGTGGTGCAGGTCATCGCCGGAGCGCTGATCGGCTGTTCAATGGAAAAAAGCGACATTAAATGCCTGCCGCTGGTGGTAAAACCAATAATCATCATGCTCTTCACTTTTCTCGCGCTCAACATCGGCGCGGGTGTCCTTATTCATCTGGTTAGCCCGATTGACCTTCTGACCGCGCTGATGTGCGTCATCCCCGGCGGCGTTACCGACACGCCGATTATTGCCGCCGACATGGGGGCGGACACCCCAAAAGTCGCCCTTGCCCAGCTTGCCCGCTACATTCTGGGGGTCGGGGCTTTCCCGCCCATGATCTTCGCCTATGACAATATGCGGGTCAAAATGGAGGCGCGAAAAACGGCGCAGTGGGCGGAAAAGAGCGATGCCCCGGAGACGGTCACTAGGGATACCGGCGCGGCGGGCAGAAATATAAAGCGGGTAAAATCGACCGTAAAATCGCCGCTGGCTTTCGTTTGTACCATGATTGCAGGCTTAGCAGCGGGTTTCGTGGGCGATCTGAGCGGCATTCCGGCGGGGACTTTTTTATTCGCCCTTGTCGCGGTGCTGGCGCTGCGGCTCTGTTTTGATTTCGCATATCTTCCCCCCTGGGTAAAAAAAGTCGCCCTCCTGGTCAGCGGCTGTTATATCGGCAGCGCCATTACCATGAACGACGTGCGGGGTTTCAAACTGCTTGCCATACCCGTCGTCATAATTCTCGCGGGGTATATCATCAACTGTTTTGTTACGGGAAAATTGCTCAGCAAAACCTGCGGTTTTAACCGCAAAGAGGGGATGCTCATTACCACCCCCGCCGGCGCTTCCGACATTGCCCTGAGTTCCTCAGACATCGGCGTTGAAAACACGTCGATTATCATCATCCAGATTTTCCGCGCCGTGATCGCTATGTCGGTATTTCCCCAGATCATCAATCTGTTGGCGTTTTTGTTCGGCTGAGGGGTTATATGGAAATCAGAACCGGTTTTCCCTTTAAGGGGAAAATGCTTGATGAACTGAAAACTTTTCTTGCGCATAACAGCCTGAAATATGATGGGCGGATAACTTGCTCGCTTTGCCTTGTTGAAGAAGAAAAAATCGCGGCAACAGGTTCGCTGGACGGCAATGTGCTCAAGTGTATCGCCGTATCAAGAGATTTTCAGGAAGCAGGGCTTGCGGCCCGTATCGTAAGCGGCCTTATAGATGAAGCTGCACGTAACGGAATTTTTCACCTCTTTCTTTTTACCAAGCCTGAAAACGAAGTTCTCTTCGGCAGTCTCGGATTTTACGTCATAGCGAAAACCGGCGATGTGTTACTGATGGAAAATAAAAAAAACGGCATCACTGATTTTGCAGCCTACCTGCGTGAAGACGCGGTAAAAATGACGATTAGCGGAAGCGTCGAAAAAACCGGGGCTATCGTGATGAATTGCAATCCCTTTACCAAAGGCCACCAGCACCTTATCGAAACCGCCGCCAAAGAGTGCGCGATCCTGCATATCTTTGTGGTTTCAGAAAATAAAAGCGACTTTCCTGCGGATGTCCGCTTCAATCTGGTCAAAGCCGGAACCGCGCATATCCCCAATGCGCTTATCCATCCAACAGGTCCCTATCTGGTTTCGGCGGTGACTTTTCCCGATTATTTTTTCAAGGATACCGTAGATCCCCAAAGCGTCAATACTGCTCTGGATCTGACGGTTTTCGCGGAACGCTTCGCTGTGCCATTGGGGATAAGCCGCCGCTTTGTGGGAACCGAGCCTTTTGACGGTGTAACAGCGGCGTATAACTGCCAGATGAAAGAACTGCTGCCCCGCTATGGGATTGAGGTAGTGGAAATCGAACGGCTTGAAACAGGGGGAAAAGCGGTGAGCGCAAGCTGGGTGCGGGAACTGCTCGCGGAAGGCAAAATGGCTGAAATACGCGATTTGGTTCCCCCAGCGACTTATGAATATTTGCTCACAAGGAACGGCAAATCGTGAGCGAATACGGAGAATTTTTTGCCGACGCAAAGCCGGTTTCGTTGGAATACGTGCTGTCTTTCCGTGAAGAAAAGGCGCGAAGGCAGGAGGCGCTGCTTGCCAAATACGCCGCTCCCCTGCTCTGCATGGGGCTTAACATTCCAGGCGAATACAAACGCTTTCAGCTGGCCGAGCGTTCTTTTCGGGAAGAGCTGCGGATTGTCCGCCTGAACCTTGCGGCGGAACGAATCAAAATCATTCACGAAGAAACGTTTGAAGATGCCGGAGGATACGCCGCCTTTATTGCGGCGGATGCGCCTCCTGAAAAACTTAAAGCGCTGTCCCGCCGGATTGAAGATAGTCATCCGCTGGGACGGCTTTTCGATATTGACGTGCTGGGGCGGGACGGTGTAAAAATTTCCCGCAGGGATTCGGGAGCAAAAGGACGCCCCTGCCTTCTCTGCGGCGGCGATGCTTTTATTTGCGGCAGAAGCCGTGCCCACAGCGCGGATGAATTGCTGAGCGCGGCGGCGGGCATGATGCTGCGCTTCCTGCGGGAACGTCTTGCGGATTTGATTGTCCAAGCCGCCGTCAGGGCGCTTATTGGCGAGGCGGCAATTACCCCTAAACCGGGGCTGGTAGACAGGGCAAATAACGGCGCTCACAGGGACATGGATTTTTTTTCTTTTATAGATTCGACTGCGGCGATTATTCCCTATTTCCGTAGCTGCGCCCTGACGGGTTTTGACGCCGCCGCAACGTCCCCTGAAAAAATGACGGCGCTTCCGGTTTCTGACCCCGGACATCCTGCGGCGATGCTCAATTCCCTGCGTCCCGCCGGAAAGCTCGCCGAGCTTTCGATGTTGGAAGCCACTGATGGCGTCAATACCCACCGGGGTCTCATCTTTTCTATTGGTCTTGCGAGCGCGGCATTCGGCGCTTTTTTCCGTTACCGCGAAAAAATTGCATCTGAGGAAGTCCTCAGTTTTATCGCTTCCATAACATGCCGCATAACAGACGACTTTGACGAATACAACCCGGGTGACGGGGACAGCGGACTTTCTCACGGGGAGACGATTCACCGGCGTTATGGTATCGGCGGCGTTCGTGAGGAAGCCCGCTTGGGGTTTCCGGCTGTCCGCGATTGCGCCCTACCCGCGCTGCGACGCGCCCTTGAAGCCGGGTGGGGGTTGAACGAGGCGGGGCTGGCGGCTTTTTTGCGCCTTCTTTGCGCCGTTACGGATACCAACATCATCCACCGTTCCAATCCCGAAACCATGGCGAAAATTCAGCAGGACACGGCGGACTTTCTCGCGTCCGATCCGGGACATGCGGCAATGACGGAATATGCGGCATCCCTGGACAAAGCATTTACCACGAAAAACATCAGTCCCGGCGGCTGCGCGGACTTGCTGGCCATCGCTCTCTTTTTGCACCGCCTTTGCGGTTGAATTTTTTTGTCCGTGATAGTGGAAATGTTGAGTCTGGAAAAACTATTAAAGTCACATATAGTACAGCCTATGAATTACCAAAAAATCTTGGTAGTGATACTGTCGTAATGTTTTATGAGCCAATAACCGATCCGGCCATGAGTCCTAATGACACTAGCCTACTCATAAAAAAATTGAAAATGCCGGTAGTTTGTTTGTAAAAAAAGCCAACGGCGATTACAAACTTACCATTACCAATGTTACTATTCACAGTCTGCGACATGCTTTTGCTACCCATCTTTCGCGGCACCGACATTCGCTATATTCAGACCTTTTGAACACGTATTACACACTATATCTATAATATGAATGTCGTACTATACCAAACAAAATGAATAGTATGACATTCGGCTAAAATGAGTTATGTGCAATGCCGCCTAAACTGGTTGGAAGAATATAAAATAAAAAATTTATTGGAAAATTGTTGACACAAGAAAAATCTCGGTATATAATATAAAGTAACTTTTTCCCATAATATATGGAGGATAATATGCCCAGACCTACAAACAAGAAAGAACTTTTGGAATTGTCGGAAATAAACTTCAATAAATTGTTGGATTTTATTAAAGAATTGCCGGATGAAATTAAAAATAAAACATACACCAATGATGAATTAAATGATCGTGATAAAATGGTCAGTGATGTAATATGTCATTTGCATGAATGGCATTTGATGATGGAAAACTGGTATAAAATTGGAATGGCTGGAAAAAAGCCGGCAATTCCGGCAGAAGATGTTACATGGCAGACATTACCTATATTGAACCATAGAATTTATGAAAAATATAAAGGAACGGATTTAAAAGAATCAATTTCTTTATTTAAAAAGAGCCATAAAAAAATTATGGACATAATTGAAAAACATACGGATGATGAACTTTTCACAAAGAAAAAATATCAATGGACAGGAACAACTTCATTGGGTGCATATTTGATTTCAGCAACTTCAAGTCATTATGACTGGGGTTTAAAAACAATAAAACCATTAAAGAAAATGGTTAAATAAAAAATATAAAAATAAAATATGGGGTACGGCGGCACTGCATATAACAAAGTGTATACGCTTCGCCGCCAGTAGGCGGCTCGGGCTACAGAAAAACGCAGTCGGGCTACGCCCTTTGTGCGTTTTTCTTCCGCCACATTTTTGCATTTGCTGGAACGCTTCGCGTTCCTTTATCGCAAACGCAAAAACGTCGTATACACACGGACGTTATACGCAATTTTTTTACCCTAACTTAGTTGTCATTATAGTACCGAATTTTTATTTTTAATAATTTGGGTTGACTGAAACTTTTACCTATGCTATAATGTAAAAGATGTGATACTGTTGAAACTTGGCATCTGGAGTTGGTGATAATTTAAATGAAATTGTATATATGTAGAACGGTGGAGTATTAAAACTCAAGGGGGATCAACAATATGATAACACGACCAGACATTTTAAAAAATTTGCTCTCTGAAGTCAGAAAAAGCGTAGGCAGAAGTTTGGAAGAACTTATGCATTGTCTGCCAAAAGAATATTATAATACAGAGGTTGATCCACCATACTTAGTTTTAGAAAACGTAATAGTTTTGATTGACTGGGGATTAGTAGAAGCTTATCAAAATGGTAAAATTCTAAAAATATCAAAGTTAGAATTTGATAGATGGGATTTTCCGAAAGATGTAAAATTTTATGTAACAAAACAAACTCTCGACATGGAACAGATATTTGGAATTAACCTTAGCTCATTTACCCCAAGTGTTTTTGGTGACAGTCGTTTATATCAAAGTTTCTTTCCGGACGTATTTGTTCTTATGCCATTTGATGAACTGTTAAAACCAATTTATGAAGACCATGTTAAAAAAATATTTAAGGCAAAACAATTAAAAATAGGAAGAGCGGATGATTTTTTTTCAAATGGATCAATAATATCGGATATTTGGACAGCAATTCGGAACGCAAAAATAATAGTTGCAGATTGTACAGGTAGAAATCCTAATGTTTTTTATGAAATTGGAATTGCTCATACATTATCTAAAGAGACTGTCTTGATTTCACAGAGTATTGAGGACATTCCTTTCGACCTTAGACATCTTAGAATAATTATTTACGAATATAATCCAAGAGGCATGAAAGAATTTGAAAAGAAATTAGCCAAAACTATTTCTGCTATAAATAAAGAATAAATTATCCGTTCTTATTATGTGACTAATAATTATAAGAGGGTAAAAAAACAGCGTATAACATACGCTATACGCTGCGCCGCAATAGCGGCTTGGCCGGAGAAAAAGCGCAGTCGGCCTACGGCCTTTTGTGCGTTTTTTCTCCGGCACATTTTTGCAGTTGCTGGAAACCTACGGTTTCCTTTATCGCAACTGCAAAAACGTCGTATAGCTTTCACGTTATGTGCAATTTGCCCTAAAATTTGTTGGGAAAATAATAGAATAAAAAATTTACTGAAAATATAGGATAAAACAATAGACAAAATTGTTATGGTATGGTACATTGTTCAAATGAATTGGTTGGTATATATTTTACAGGGATTTATTTTCGGTATAGCTTATGTCGCACCGATTGGAGCCCAAAATATATTTATAATAAATATTTCCACAAATAATGACATAAAATATATATTAAAATCGGTTTTTGTTGTTATATTTTTTGATATTTCTTTGGCATTAGCCTGTTTTATCGGTGTCGGAATAATTTTTGACATAATACCGTTTTTCAAAAATATTCTGCTTTGTATTGGCTGTCTTGTGATAACCTTTATGGGAATACGGTTAATTATAAATAAAAAAGAAATTGAATATAAAGAACAAAATGGACAATTACCTTTGTTAAAAATTATTGGATTAAGTTTTTCTGTTGCATGGCTTAATCCGTAGGCGATAATAGACGGGACAATGTTATTTGGCGGGATGAGGTCATCTTTACCAATAAATTCAGCAAATTTGTTTATTACAGGTGTATGTATAGCATCAACGTCATGGTTTACATTATTGGCAATAATTACACATAAAATATTGGACAAATTCAAAAAAATAATTAAATACATAAATACAATATGTGGAATAATATTAATAATTTATGGAATAAGGCTAGGAATAATATTTATAAAAAATACAATGGGGAAATAATGGGGTACGAGCAAACTGCACATAACAAAGTGTATACGCTTCGCCGCCAGTAGGCGGCTTGGCCTCCACAAAACACCAGTCGGGCTACGCCCTTTGTGGTGTTTTGTTCCGGCACATTTTTGCGTTTGCTGGAATTGCTTCGCAATTCCTTTATCGCAAACGCAAAAATGTCGTATACACACGGACGTTATACGACATTGGGGCTATGCTGGTCGGAAGAATAATGGAATAAAAAATATTGGAAAAATGTATTAACAAAGAATATATAAAGAAGGTATAATATAAGAAATAATGGGGTGCGCCTTTGGCGCAAATTTATTGTTTATTTATGCTAAGCGGCTTCGCCGCTAGTTTGAATGGAGTGTTAGGAATATGTTTGAAAAATTGGTAAAATTAAATTGCTTCTCACAGAATAAGGCATTAAAAATGTTGGCATAAAATTTATTGGAAAAATTTTATGGCTGTGAAATTAATTGTAATGAAATAGATAAAAGTGTTTTATTTGCTCATCATGCACGAGGTTGTACTATAATAGCTGAAAAAATTAGTGAAAATGTTGTTATATATCAAAATGTTACAATTGGCTCAAATATGAGGTATAATAAAAATAAAAAAGAATGGGAAAATGTTGGCGTTCCAATAATTGGAAAAAATGTTGTGATCGCTGATGGATCAAAAATATTAGGACCAATAGTAATTGGGGAAAATTCTGTTATAGGGGCTGGTGCTATAGTTACAAAAGATATGCCAGATAATAGTATAATATATGGTGTAAATCAATTCAAAAATAAAGACCCTAATTATGATTTAGTATTTAATTCAAACATGATAGACCCTAGAAAAATAATAGAAGCAAATTATAAATTAATAGAAAAATATGATAGTAAAAATAATGGGGTACGCCCCAACGTCGTATAACATACGCTATACGCTGCGCCGCAGTAGCGGCTTGGCCTACGAAAAAACGCAGTCGGCCTACGGCCTTTGTGCATTTTTTCTCCGGCACATTTTTGCGGTTTCCTTTATCGCAACCGCAAAAACGTCGTATAGCTTTCACGTTAAACGACATTTTGGCAACCCTATTGACATTAAAATCATAGTGTGTTATGATGACCCCTAAGAAAGAAAATTGAATGGGTTTGGAAACGTCGCCATTCGTGGTAGTGTGAAGGAGTTTTTATGGAAGATATTTATTTTATAGAAAATATATTAAGTGCCCCAAGAGGTGAGGAATCAAACCCGGGGATGTTAAAAACTCAAAATGATAATGAATGCACAGTTATTCTTTTTAATGCCTCAAAGTTTTTAGAAAATGAACAGCTTGATAATTCTGACTATTTTAATATTCAAACGATACCTATTAGCCAGCTTGATGATGTTAAACAAGGAACATTTGTTTATAATACAAATCTTTCTCAAAATGTTTATACTCGTGTTGCAAGACATTTTGTATCTCAAAATAATATGCTTAGAAGAACATTGATTAATAACACCGCTCAAGATATTTATGAGCCGAAAATCGATAGAAATATTGTAAGCTATCATGTAAATGTTGGTCATGGAAACTGTAGTTTTTTAGTTGATAAAAGCAAAAAAGACATTTGGCTTATAGATTGCTCAAATTTTGATTATCTCGAACATAAATCCTACCAAAAAAATATCGACAGTTGCATAACGCACATTAAAGATAAGTATTGTTTGCAAAAATTTCATATAGAAAAAGTATTTATTACTCATCCGCATTTTGATCATTACTCTGGGATAGGAATACTTATCAATAAAGGTTTTATTGATGCGGATAGCTTCTTTTATATAAATAACTATTATACATTTGCAAGTGGGAAATGGAATGATTTGTTAGCAAAGATAGCTGCCTTAAAACCAAAAAAGGTAATTGAACCAATTTTTCAAAATTCCTTTTCTGGAGTTGATATTTTATATCCAGAACAAAGTGTGGTTAGAACTTTAGCAACAAAAGGTAGTACTAGTAAGACTATTATACAGTCTAATCCCAATAATGCATCAATTGTTTTTCTAGTCAAAGATATAAATAAATCATTTTTATTTACTGGTGACATAGAAACTGAAGCTTGGGATATTGTAAAAAAATGCTGTCCGCATTTATTGAATTGTGACTATTATGCAATATCGCATCATGGAAGTGATACTGGGCATAAAAGAACTAAGTGCCCAATGGGGAAATCCATTTCAAAGGTTTCAGATTGTATAAAACACAATGCTCAACCAATATTAATGGGGCGAGACGGAGCGTATTCAGGGATATATTCAACGAAAGTACTAAGCGATTTTAAAAATATTATATATTCACAACAAGATGCTTCTGGAATTCCAAAAGACTTTGTGGAAATTGAATGGGAATTAAATAACGTAAAGTATCATTAAATGCCCGTGTGCCGTCCAAGGCGCATGGCGGCGTAGCAAATATTTTCTTGCTAATTACATACGTGATATAGGGCATGGTATGAAATTGCCAAAACGTCGTTTAACATACGCTATACGACATGTGCCAATTATTGTCATTTGTGGGTAGTTGACAAATAATATGGTTTGCATTATAAATTAATAAATAACTCGTATGAGTTAATAAAAGACCGAATAATGGAGGAAGGTAAGATGGAAAATCAAGTTTATAAAGATCAAGGATATGAGATCCATCATGTAAATTACGGTGGCCGATACGGCGGTGATGATACCGTTTGTCAAGTGCAGTCTTATGGTCAAGAAATTGCTCATTGCACTTGGCATCCTGGTAGCAATACTCCAAACCCCCATGGTAGTTGTCCGTATAGAGGTCAATACCACTGCCTTGACAAGTAAACAAGCTTGGCATTCCAGCAAAAGTGAGGTTTACTTTAGCTGGTAAACCTCGCTTTTTATTTTTTCAGATTTATGTTTAAGTGATATTGAGCCATTTCGTAAAGAGCTATTGATGCGGCGACTGATACATTTAATGATGAAATGTGTCCTCCGATCATCTCAATATGGCACGAATAATCTGCAAGATTAAGAATATTGTCTGGTATGCCATTCTGCTCATTTCCAATGACTAAGCAAGTTTTTTGTTGAAAGGATACAAATTTTAGTGGTTTAGAAGTATCTGTTATTTCCAGGGCAATAATATGGTATCCATTATCTTTTAAATTCAATAGAGAACTTATTCCATTTTCAAAATACACGGGTATCCTGGAATTACGCGATAATTTTGAGATTTTTTTAGTTGCGTCACTAATACCCTGTTGATAATAGACTGCTTTTACACCAAATATATCTGCGCTACGTAAAATTAATCCTAAATTTTCGCAAGAGATATCACAGATAAACAAAACACAGTCTATATTCAACTTTGGCATCTTTTCAATTGTTTCATAGTGATCTAATTGTCTCATACACTTCACCTCGTTGTTATATAGGATAAACTCTCGGGCAAAATCATTTACCCATATTAAAGTATAGCGAAAACAAAGCTAATAATCAATAGCTATTATCAATAAAAAGAAAAAAATACATAAAAATAGCCCGGCACACGTCGTATAACAGGACTGTATATGCGCCGCCGCAGTAGCGACTTGGCCTACAAAAAAACGCAGTCGGGCTTGCGCCCTTTGTGCGTTTTTTCTCCGGCACATTTTTGCGGTTG
>BNVA01000027.1 GCA_025997755.1 Spirochaetia bacterium
CAGATGCGGCGGGAAAGGTAGACCCAAAAGTTTTTTCTTGTGTTTTTACCGCTCTAAAAACAAAAAATACTATCACTTTTGATTATCAGCCATTGTCAAAAGAGACGTTTATGAGGCGGACGGTTGACCATTTTTCATAAATTGGCTACAATTAAAGGAAGTCAAAGGTTGTGGGAAATGAAGTATGCAGGTGTCAATAAAAGACAAATTGTTACAATCAATAATATCTTCTCGTGCTTTGTATCACAAGCTTATCCTACTGGTAGGTCTTTCTGGTAGCGGTAAAACGCCTATCTTGAATGAAATTGCTGCACATTTTAATCAGTCCGTAATCAATGTCAACTTAGAAATCTCTGAAAAACTGTTGGAAGTTCCACAAAAACAGCGCCCGCTGAAAATATCCGGTATCATTGGCGATTTGATAGGTTCAAGCGAGGGGACTGCGATCGAGGGGACTGCGATATTGGATAATCTTGAAATCCTTTTTGATATGGAATTGAAGCAAGACCCGCTTCGTTTGCTATTGAGTAATGCACGAAATCGAATGGTACTTGCTTCGTGGAATGGGACATATAAAGACGGTAGGCTTGTATATGCTGAAACAGGGCATCAAGAATATCGTGTTTACAATGCACAGGATATAGCAGATACGATAATTGTTTGCACAGAACAGAGGGGCGAGGTGGTGAAATGAAATATGGTGAACTTGTTCAGTTTGAAGCACTGGAATCAGTGATTCAATTACGAGATGCTAATAAAGCTGACTATGCTAAACAGTTGGTCGAAACGTATGTCATTTCTGATGAAATGGCACAGCGTATCACCGATATGGTTATTCCGCAAATCCAATTTGATACACCGGCAGACAATAAAGGTATACTTATAGTTGGCAACTATGGCACCGGTAAATCGCACCTTATGTCAGTGCTTTCTGGTTTGGCAGAAGACGCATCTTTAAAGGAATTAGTGAAGGATGAAATTGTCAAAGTGGCAGCTTCAAAAATAGCAGGAAAATTCAAAGTTATACGATGCGAACTGGGATCGACAACAATGTCGTTACGGGATATTCTTGCGGCAGAATTGGAAAGCAATCTTCTGAAAATTGGTGTGACATATAGTTTCCCTGACGCAAATACTATTACCAACAATAAGAGAGCATTTGAAGATATGATGGCTGCCTTTTGTGCGGTGTATCCTGAACAGGGATTATTGCTTGTTGTTGATGAAATGCTTGATTATTTACGTGGACGGAAAGACCAAGAGCTTATTCTTGATTTAAGCTTTTTACGTGAAATTGGAGAGGTCTGCAAAGATTTACGTTTTCGTTTTATCGCTGGTGTGCAGGAAGCGATTTTTGAAAGTCCGCGCTTCCAGTTTGCTGCTGACAGTTTGCGCCGCGTCAAAGACAGGTTTGAACAAATACGTATTGCGCGTAACGATATTAAATTTGTAGTAACACAACGCCTCTTAAAAAAGAATGCAGAGCAGCAAACAAAGATACGTGCATATCTTATTGGGTTTGCAAAGTATTACGGAAACCTTAACGAACGTATGGATGAGTTTGTTGATCTGTTCCCTGTGCATCCCGATTATATCGAGGCATTTGAACGTATCACTATTGTTGAAATGCGTGCGATTTTACAGACGCTTTCTTATGATATAAAAAAACTGTTGGCATCTGATGTGCCGCCCGATATACCCGGCATAATCGCTTTTGATACTTATTGGGATTCTGTAAAAAATAACCCCGCGTTTCGTTCTACACCTGAGTTACGGGAAGTCATTGATTGCAGTGATGTGCTGGAACAGCGTATTGAGAATGCTATCTCACGCAAGCAATATAAACCGCTTGCATTGCGGCTTATTCGTGCGTTGTCGATTCATCGGCTAACTACTGTTACCATTTATGATGCGATGGGTGCAACACCGGAAGAATTGCGTGACCGATTGTTTTTATTTGATCCGCTCATAGCTGAAATGGGAAGCGGTGAACCGGACAAAGATTTATTGACGCTTGTTGAAACGGTATTAAAAGAAATACTCAAAACCGTGAGCGGGCAATTTATTTCATGTAATCAAGATAACAATCAATATTTTCTTGACCTAAAAAAAACAGAAGACTTTGATGCGCTTATTGAAAACCGTGCAGCTAGTTTAAGCGACAATCAGTTGGACAGATACTATTTTGATGCGCTCGGACGCGCAATGGAGTGCCAGGATGCTACCTACAAAACCGGTTATCATATTTGGCAGCATGAAATTATTTGGCGTGAACATAAGGCGACTCGAAACGGTTACCTTTTTTTTGGAACACCAAACGAGCGTTCTACCGCTGTGCCTAGACAGGACTTTTATTTGTATTTTATTCAACATCTCGCGCCGCCGCATTTTGATGATGCAAAACTAGACGATGAAATATTCTTTCGCCTAAAAAATGCAGATACCGATTTTCAAACAGTGCTCAAAAACTATGCAGCTAGTGTTGACCTATCATCAACGGCATCCGGCAATGCAAAAGATATTTATAATAAAAAGTCTAGCGATTATTTGCGAAAATTGAATGACTGGATCCAAAAGCATGATGACGCATTTGAAGTTACTTATCAAGGACAAACAAAGCCGCTTTATGATTGGGTGCCCGGAAAATCATTGCGCGATTTGGTTGGTCTAAAACCAAACGAGACTATTAATTTTCGTGATACCATCAATGCGATTGCCGGTATCTGCCTAGCTCCTGCTTTTGAAAATCAAGCACCGGACTATCCGGTGTTTTCAATCATTATCACCAACGCGAATCGTAAGCAAGCCATAGAAGACACGTTAAACGGGATTGCGAAATCATATCGTTCCAAACAAGCAACGGCCGTGTTGGATGCATTGCAATTACTAGACGGTGATAAACTTGTTCCTCGTAAATCGAAATATGCAAAGTGTATTCTTGACCTTGTTAAATCGAAAGGCGCAGGGCAGGTAACGAATCGTAGCGAGATTATTAAAGATGAGCATGGCATTGAGTATATGGATATTTCCGGGTGTCGGCTTGAAAGTGATTTTGTTGTTGTACTTCTTGCAACATTGATATATTCAGGGGATATTGAGCTTTCTATACCGGGCAAAAAGTTTAACGCAACAGGTTTAGCTCAAATTGCCGCGACTGATGTTGAGGAGTTAAAGAACTTTAAACATATTGAACAGCCGAAAGAATGGAATCTCCCCTCTATACAAGCATTGTTTGAATTATTGAATCTCGCACCGGGACTTGCACAGATGATTGCTCAGGGAAATGATAGCGCAGTTCAAACCATGCAAGATAAAGTTCAAGGATATATCGAACGCATTATTAAAAATATACAGGTAATGCGAGGCGGACTTGCATTCTGGGGAATTGATTTAATTGCGGCAACAAATCTCTCAGGTGGAATTGCCGCACTTGAAAGTACCAAATCGTTTTTTGATACGCTTGCTGTATATGATACGCCCGGGAAACTGAAAAACTTTCGTTACACTGAGCAAGAAGTAAACGCGCAAAAAAACAATAGCGCCATCTTAGATTTTTTTGAATTATTAAAAACCTTTCATGCCGAAGTAAGTCAAACTGCATCATATCTTTCCACTACGGAGACTATATTTCCCAATAATCATGAATGGGTGTTAAACATGAAAGCTGCGCGTGCTGATATTCTGCAACGGCTTACTAATATAAAAAAAGAAGAAATGCCTGAACAATCGCAGGTAATCTGTACGAAATTGAAGGAACTCAAAACATCATATATCACCGCATATATGGCGCTACATACTGCATCACGATTGGGGCAAAACGATGACAAGCGAAAAGCCAAAATGCTTGCAGATAATCGTTTGCAAGCTTTGTTTAGATTGGCAGAAATAGAACTTTTGCCGCGAGGACAGCTTGATGATTTTAAGCGTCAGTGTGATATGATGAAAACTTGTTTTTCACTCACGCAAAAAGAACTTGATGCAAATCCGGTGTGTCCGCATTGTGGCTTCAATCCGCTCGTGGAGGCGGTTTCTAGCCGACAGGAAAGTATGTCGACTGGAAGTCGACTGTACCAACTTGATGAACAATTGGACGCATTGATTGCTGGTTGGACAGGAACAATCTTGGGTAATCTTGAAACGCAGGATAAAACAAAATTTGATTTACTCAAAACAGATGACAAAGAACTGATTGTGCAATTCATGCAATCAAAAATATTGCCGCAAAGTATAGACGATAATTTTATCTATGCTTTACAACAGATTTTTGCAGATTTAATAAAGATAAATCTTTCTATTGATGATTTAAAAGACGCTTTACAATTTGGCGAAGGTCCGGCAATGCCGACTGAATTGAAGGCGCGTTTTGAAGATTATGTCGATAACCTTGTGCGAGGCAAGGACGTATCAAAAGTACGGATTGTGGTAGAGTGAATATATGCTGATTAATTCGATTAAGCTCAATAATTTTCTCAGTTTTGGCGAAACAGCGGAAGCCGTGCAGTTGCGCCCTCTTAATGTCGTTATTGGATCGAATGGATCAGGAAAATCAAACCTCTTGGAAGCAATTGAATTGTTGCGGAATGCTCCGAATGAATTAACAAAACCAATTCGTGACGGTGGTGGTGTTTCTGAGTGGCTATGGAAAGGAGCAAAAGACAAAAATCCTGTTGCGTCAGTAGATGTTAATATTGAATGTTTAAATTATTCATTGGACTATGGCCTGATTTTTGGTGCTGCATTCGATCAAAGATTTTTCATTTCTTCTGAAAAAATAAAAACAGATAATGATAATGTTTCTAAGTTTTTTTATTGGTCTGACAGAGGTAAAGGTGCAATACTTAGAACAGGGAATGGAGAAAAACGTGAACTTGCAAGAATTAGTACTGAAAAATCTATTATTACACAACTGCGTGATCCTGAAGTATACCCTGAAATATCATATCTTGCTGATAGTTTCAGCAAAATAAAACTTTACCGCGAATGGAGTTTTGGAAGAAATACGACTACTCGTTTGCCGCAAAAAGCTGATATGCCAAATGATATACTTGAAAGTGATGGGAGTAATTTGGGCTTAGTATTAAACAGGCTAAGACGAGACCCTGTTACAAAAAAGCAAATTCTTAACGCATTGCAAGCTCTTTGTGGTGGTATTGATGATTATGATATAAAGATTGAAGGCGGCACCGTGCAAGTATTTTTTCAAGAAGGCGATTATATTATCCCTGCCACACGTCTTTCCGATGGCACTTTGCGTTATTTATGTTTGCTTGCAATTTTATGTCACCCAAATCCTCCTCCATTGGTGTGTATTGAAGAACCGGAACTTGGATTGCACCCGGACATACTGCCTTCGCTTGCTGAATTGATGAAGGAAGCATCAAGGCGATGTCAACTCATCGTTACCACCCATTCTGATATTTTAGTTGACACAATGACCGACCAACCGGAATCTGTTTTAATCTGTGAAAAGGGAGAAGCAGGTACAGCACTGCGCCGATTAAGTGCAGAAGAGATGAAACCTTGGCTTGAAAAATATCGGTTAGGTGAACTTTGGATGAGCGGTCAACTTGGAGGAACGAGGTGGTAGGCGTTTATCTTTTTGTGGAAGGCGGCGGAAACAACAACGACCTTAAAACAGAATGCCGCCATGGTTTTTCGGCATTTTTGGAAAAAGCCGGATTAAAGGGAAAGATGCCTCGCATTGTTGCGTGCGGTGGGCGGGAACAAGCATTTGATCGGTTTTCGACCGCTATACGAAATAACGAAGCTGCCATATTGCTTATTGATAGTGAAGCGCCAATCGCAGAAGTAAACCAGAATGATAAGGATAAAAAAAAGTGGAAACCTTGGACACACCTCAAAACCAGACCAGGTGATCTTTGGGAAAAACCGGCAAAGGCATCAGAGATTGATTGCCATTTAATGGTGCAATGTATGGAATCATGGTTTATTGCTGACAGGGAAGTACTCAAAGAGTTTTTTGGGAAAGGATTTAATGAAAGCGTTTTGCCGCCAGTACAAAACCCTGTTGAATTACTCGATAAAATACAAGTTTACAAGTCTCTTGCTGATGCAACAAAAAACTGTGAACCAAAGAGGCCATATGGAAAAGGTGAACATTCCTTTAAGATACTGGCACTGATTGATCCGGCGAAAGTAACTGCCGCATCGCCTTGGGCGGATAGGTTTGTGCAGGCGGCGCAAGAGAAGATGGGGGTGTAACGTGTCTATCCTTGAAGAAAACCTCCCAATACTAACCAATGAGATCGCAACAACAAAATTACGTGATTTTTTTCGCGAAAAACCCTTTGTAGTTTTTGGGACGGGGATGTCATGTGCATTAGACAGCCGCTTTGGTATGGATGCTCTAAAGGATAATCTAATCGAAACGATGAAAACCTGTTCCATGATTGACAAGCAAAAGGCCGAATGGGCCCAGGTTGTTGCTACACTTAAGACTGGTTCTGACTTGGAAAACGCATTAAATTCAGTTACCGATCCTGGATTACTTGATATTCTAACAACGCTAACGGCTTCTTTTGTTGCTATCCTTAACAAAGAATACTCCAAAAAGATCGCCAAGGGTGATGCAGATTGGCCAGCAATACATCTTCTACAAAAAATTATTGATGGACTGTCTGGGAGTGATAAAGTGCTTCATGTCCTTACGCCTAACTATGATATGCTATTTGAATATGCCTGTGGTTTTTCTGGCATTCCATATAGCGATGGTTTCTTTGGAGGTGTAGAACGAAGATTGGATTGGGCATCTGTGGCACAGGCCTTTTTGGAAACCATACCTGTTTATACTAGAAGCCGTAGAAAACAAAAGTATCAGATAAAACCGCACATCTGCCTCTATAAGGTTCATGGATCACTGAATTATTTCTTTTATCATGATGCAGTAATAGCTAATGACTCGTGGATCAATGATCCGCCTGATTTTGCTCTTCGCGTTATGGTAACACCGGGCACATTAAAGCATCGGACTTTGCAAAAATATCGACAAGAACTGCTTAAAAAAGCAGATTCTGAAATCGATAAATCTGCGCGGTTTCTCTTTCTTGGATATGGGTTTAATGATATCCATCTTGAAGAGTATATCCAACGAAAAATCGTGTCACAATCTTGTCACGGATTGATCATAACACGTGATTCAAATGCACGGATAGAAAAACTGCTCTCTGAATCGAGTAATTTCTGGTTAGTTTGTAAAACATCCAACGAGCAAGATGAAGAAGGAACAAGCATCGTAAATAAACAGTATGGTGGTGCGTTGTTTCTTTCTAAAAAGAATCTTTGGAATGTTACTGAATTTACATCAACAATTTTAGGAGGACAATAATGGCAATCTTTACTTTTGATGCTTCGCACTTAATCGGCAAAGTTCGTGCCGTAGATACGCGAAAAGTAAATGTCCAGGTTAGTTCTGATGAAGACCTACGGAAAGCTCGCGTTGGACAGCTTGTTGCGCTTTCATTACCGGGAGCCGTTGAAGAGTGGCTCATTGGAATTATTGACAAGGTAATAAAAACGCCTGTTTTTGATGATGCAGAATCGCTTATCGGTGATGATGCCGATGACCAAACAGCGGTACTGTTGCCCAGGGAGAGTGTTCTTAACACCGTACAATTAACTCTCGTTGGTCATATTGCTTTAACAACGGATAATAAAACTCGTTTTTCTCGTTCCCTTGTGCAAGTGCCAGAAATAGACAGCATCTGCTACATTTTGCGTGATGCACAGCTTCAAACATTTATGAGCTTACTTGCGACTGAAGGTAAGACAGAACATTCATTGGAAATTGGTCGTTACACCATTGATGAGAATGCGAAGGCATACATCGATGGTAATAAACTATTTCAACGCCATGCATCGCTTCTTGGAAGTACCGGTTCTGGAAAGTCTTGGAGTGTTGCAGCGATTCTTGAACAAGCGGCAAAGTTACCTTCTGCGAATTTGGTCGTATTTGATCTGCACGGAGAATACAAAGAGCTTTCGTATGTTAGACATCTCCGTATTCCTGGACCGGAGGAATTAGGCACGATTGACCCCTCTTTACTATATCTGCCCTACTGGTTGCTCAATGCAGAAGAGTTGCAAGCTATGTTTGTTGATAGCAGTGAGTTTTCTGCCCATAACCAAGTCACTGCGTTTCAGGATACTGTTGTATCTATGAAAAAAAAGACACTTGAGACTCTAAAGAAAACAGATGTCTTGAACGCTTTTACTTTAGATAGTCCAATTCCCTTTGCTATCCATGACGTTATACAAGAAGTGGATAGACTCAACACTGAAATGATTCCTGGGGCAAAACCAAATACCGAAAAACAGGGGCCATTTTTTGGACAATTTAGTCGCTTACTTATTCGTCTGAACAGTAAAATCAGCGACAAACGGTACGGTTTCTTATTTCAGGCCCCAAAGCCGGAGCACGAATACGAGGCAATGGCGAAAACTATGACGCGACTCATGGACTACTCTGTGGACAAGACGCAGATAAAGGTGATCGACTTTTCTGAAGTCCCCTCTGATATTTTGCCGGTTATTGTTGGCTTGGTAGCACGTATTATCTATCAAGTGCAATTTTGGACTGATAGAGATAAACGCAGACCGCTTGCTTTTGTTTGTGACGAGGCCCACCTGTATCTCCCCAAAAAGGATGGCAAAAATCCTGTCGAACAACGGGCTATTGAGAACTTTGAGAAGATAGCAAAAGAGGGACGAAAATATGGTGTAGCGCTTCTTATTGTTAGTCAAAGACCGTCAGATGTCAGCGCGACTATACTGAGTCAATGCAACAACGTGATTGCGCTACGCTTGACCAATGGTGATGATCAGGCTATCGTCAAAAAACTTATGCCCGAAAGCCTTGAAAGTTTGATGGACACCCTTCCCATACTGGATATTGGGGAAGCACTCATTGTGGGCGATGCAGTTTTATTACCAAGTCGCATTCGTATTTATCCGCCGAAGGAGAAACCTCTCAGCGCAACCGTTAATTTCTGGGATGAATGGAGCCAAAAAATTGCTGCTCCTGATTTTGCTAAGGCGGTTGAGAATATGCGAAAACAAAATAGGGCATGATGATAAACCAATCTTCCCTCTTCGCCACCCACATCACTCCCGCTGTCCCCACCTCCGGCAAGCTCTTTGATGAGCAACTCATCCCAGGCAACGATACCCCCGTCACCTGTCTCGGCAAAACCTTTGCCAATGATACCGAACGCCGCGCCTACTTCACCGAAGAACTCCGCAAGAAACTCGCCGACACGGACTTTCGCAAAATCGAGGGCTTTCCTATCGGCAAGGACGAGGACATTCTCGGCCTTAGCGACCCGCCGTATTACACCGCTTGCCCTAATCCGTGGATTGCTGATTTTATCGCAGGGTGGGATAAAGAAAAAAGTCCGCGAATTGACGCAGATGGAAAACTATTACCGTATCATCGTGAACCATTTGCCGCCGATGTAAGCGAGGGAAAGAACGACCCGATTTACAACGCCCATTCTTACCATACCAAAGTGCCGCATAAGGCGATTATGCGCTATATCCTGCATTACACCGAGCCGGGCGACATCGTGTTTGACGGCTTTTGCGGCACTGGTATGACCGGCGTGGCGGCGCAGATGTGCGGCAATAAAGAAGCCGTTCAGTCGCTTGGGTACACCGTAGAAAATGACGGCACTATCTTCCAGGATGGTAAACCGTTTTCGCGTTTAGGGGCACGGCTGGCAGTGCTGAACGATTTGTCACCTGCGGCCACTTTTATTGCGTATAATTACAACACTCCGGTTGATGTGGTGCAGTTTGAAAATGAAGCAAAACGTATTTTGCAAGAAGTGGAAAATGAATGCGGTTGGATGTATGAGACGATGGATACTGACGGCAAGACGAAGGGCAAAATCAATTATACCGTTTGGAGCGACGTGTTTGTCTGCCCTGATTGCACTAAGGAGATTGTGTTTTGGGAAGCGGCGGTTGATAAAGATGCCGGTGAAGTGCGTGATGAGTTCCCTTGTCCCCATTGCGGCGCTCTGCTTACCAAGCGCCGTATGAATAGAGCATGGGTAAGCAAATACGATTCCGCATTGAAAGAAACGATTAAGCAAGCAAAACAAGTTCCAGTGCTGATAAATTATACGGTGAACGGCAAACGAGCAGAAAAGAAACCGGACTCGCAAGATTTAGCGTTGATTGACAAAATCGAAAACAGCGAAATACCGTATTGGTTTCCGACAGATAGAATGATGGAAGGTGGAGAAACACGGCGCAATGATCCGATTGGTATTACTCATGTGCATCATTTTTATACAAAACGTAATTTATATGCATTAGCTGCACTTTTACCAAAGTGTAATACTCCTGCATTTCGTTTGATGTTTCAATCAATTGTTGCTACCCTTTGTTCTCGTATAGTTAGATATAATATGGGAAAACGTGGTAATGGTTCTTTAAGTGGAACACTGTATATTGGTTCATTAAACGCTGAAGCTGAAATTACTAAACTTGCTAAAGGGAAAACTGATGATTTTTCCAAAGCATTTTTAGTAAATGAAAGCGCATTAGCTCAATGCCAAAGTTTAGAAAATACATCAATTGGTTCAAATAGTGTGGATTACATTTTTATTGACCCACCATTTGGTGCAAATCTCAATTACTCTGAACTTAATTTTATATGGGAATCATGGCTCAAAGTTATAACGAACAATAAACAGGAAGCAATCGAAAATCCTGTGCAAGAAAAAGGGCCAACAGAATATCGTCAACTCATGACAGCCTGTTTCAAAGAAGCTTACCGAGTCCTCAAGCCCGGACACTGGATGACAGTTGAATTTTCTAATACAAAGGCATCGGTATGGAACGGCATACAGACTGCATTATCGGAAGCAGGTTTTATTGTTGCGAATGTTTCAGCACTTGATAAACAACAGGGCAGTTTCAAGGCAGTTACTACCCCCACCGCTGTCAAACAAGACCTCGTCATATCCTCCTACAAACCCAACGGCGGTTTTGAAGAACGGTTTTTCCACGAGGCAAAAACGCCGGAAGGTGTGTGGGACTTTGTGCGCACCCATTTAAAATATTTGCCTGTGGTAAAAGTTTCGGGCGATAGTTTACAACCAATACCGGAACGCGACCCGCGTATTCTTTTTGACCAAATGGTCGCTTACTATGTGCGTAAAAATTATCTTGTTCCTATTTCCAGTCAGAACTTTCAGGCGGGATTACCCCAGCGTTTTATTGAACGGGACGGTATGTATTTTTTAGCCGAACAAGTTACTGAATACGACAGCAAAAAATTAGAGATGGGAAACCGTGTAAAAAGCGCCGAACTCTTTGTGTTAGACGAAGCAACGGCGATACAATGGTTACGACAAAGTTTAACTGAAAAGCCGCAGACCTTTCAGCAAATACATCCGCATTTTATGCAGGAGATTTCAGGTTGGAACAAGAACGAAACGCAACTGGAACTGGGCGTGCTGCTCGAACAGAACTTTCTTAAAGACGATAAAGATTTTTGGTATGTGCCGGACGTAAACAAGGCAAGCGACTTGGAAAAGTTGCGCGAAAAAGCCCTGCTCAAAGAGTTTGCCGCATACACCGCCGACAACAAAAAACTAAAAGTATTCCGCATGGAAGCGGTGCGTGCCGGTTTCAAAAAGGCGTGGCAGGATAAAGACTACGACACGATAATCAATGTGGCGGAACGTATCCCCGGTGCGGTGCTGGACGAAGACGCAAAGTTGCTCATGTGGTATGATCAGGCGCAGACGCGGAAGGGAGTGTGATGCATAACTGGCGCGATAGCATCCTAGAACAATTTATCCCACAAGTAAGCCGCCTCACGCTTGTTGCAGACCCGGATAATTTGTTGACCGAAGAAAAACTTGTAACAGAATTACGCCAACGAGGATTTGACATAATCGAGTTTTCCGATTCGATTGAGTTTCGCTTTGCATATGAATCGAAATACCGCGCAATTTGGGACAAAGGCGAATACACCGATTTAGTGGTAATTTTGCGTCTGCAAAACAGCGAATTGGATTCATTACCCTTCGACCTGCTCAGTGCCGGACGAAAACTCAAGTTCATTCTTGCTGATATTTTCCCTCACCTGAACTATCGCATCATCTCTGAACTTGATAAGCGATATTTAGATGCCTTGTATGAAGCTCAAATAAATAATCCTCCCGATAAAGTGCTAGGAGAAAATGCAACAAACCTCTTTATTCAAAAAGCAATATTCCCGACTGAATTGGAACTAAAGCATAAAGCAGCATGGGAGTTTTATCTCAAACTTCATGAAGATACAAAAAAGATTGTAACACTTTTTGAAATAGTCGAAAGCGCCATACCGACTATTGATGCAAGACATTCAGATTGGATTGATTTTGCAATAAAACTTGCTGAACTTTCTTCGCTTGTTTACCGTACTGATAATAGAACTTCTTTACCACATCTGAATGAAATCAGTGCAAATGTAAATACTGTTTTTTCACAATGGCTTATTTTGCATTATGCAAGTTTACTCACTTTACCACCAACAACACCGGCAATGCTACATCATATTCCACGCTATCTTGCTCGCAATCGCACAGCAAATACACCTATTGCACTGATAGTACTTGATGGACTTGCGCTTGACCAGTGGAAAACAATAGAGTCCTTGCTTGTCAAAAAAAATACTGATTTACAGATACAAGAAAATGCTGTATTTGCTTGGATTCCAACGCTCACATCGGTATCTCGACAGGCGATATTTTCCGGCAAACAACCGATTTATTTTGCATCAAGCATCGATACAACAGACAAGGAAGAATCACTTTGGAAAAACTTTTGGGATAACGAACAACTTGCGCCTAATAATATCGTATATCGCCGCAATCTAAAAAATGAGAATGCAAAAGATATTTTCGATACTATCATAAAACCGAATAGTGACATTGTAGGTCTTGTTGTGAATATGGTTGACGATATTATGCACGGTATGCAGCTTGGCTCAAGTGGAATGCACAATCAAATTACGGGGTGGTGCAATGGAGGTTTTCTTAATTCATTAGTTACAGGCTTGCTTGAGCGAAAATACGAAGTGTATCTCACTGCCGACCACGGCAATATCGAGTGTAAAGGAATCGGGCGCATTGCTGAAGGTGTCATTGCAGACACAAAAGGCGAACGTGTCCGTATTTATTGCAGCGAAGACTTACGCGCCCGCACCAGTCAAATGGTTCCATCTGCATATAGCTGGCAACAAATCGGACTTCCCGCAGATTATTTTCCACTCATTGCAAATGAACGAAATGCTTTTGTAACGAAAGATGAATCTATAGTTACACATGGCGGCATATCCGTTGAAGAAGTGATAGTGCCATTTATCAAAATAGAAAAGGTTAAACGGAGTAATACATGAACGTACGTATACAAAAACTTGGTATAAAACAGACGATACAAAAACACTGGATGGATAAAACCGTTCAAATGATGCTATCCGGGGCAACTGAAAAAGAAATACGAAACGACCTTGATAATTACCTTTCAACGCAAAAAGCAAGCGGTGGAATTGGTGAGCGCGGAGAAAAAACTTATGGACTTGCAATAAGTATTCTAGCCGCTTGGTTTGCCCCCGAAGACAACTTAATCCCGTTAAGAGACGATGCACTCAAATTGGCTCATTCAATATCCATGGGAAAATGGCTGCCATTGCATTGGGCTGTCATTTCAGCTTCATATCCGTTTTGGTTTAATGTTGCGTTGCAATCAGGTCGTCTTTTTAATTTGCAGGAACGCGTCACACAAAGTCAGATTTTTGATCGCTTAAAAGAACAATACGGCGACCGTGAAACTGTTGCCCGTAATGCCCGTTATGCTGTTCGCTCGTTAATCGCATGGAATGTAATGTGCGACACTGAAACACGAGGCTGTTATGCCAAAGTTAAGCCGATGTCTATAACAGATGTAAAGACTATTTCATTACTTTTAGAATCTGCCTTGCATACTATTCCTGATTCAAAAGTATCTTTTACTACCCTCTTGAATAATCCTGCTTTTTTTCCTTTTGAATTACCGGCTATTACCGGCGATGTCAGTGCACAAAATAATTCAAGGGTAAAAGTAGAACGCTATTCATTGAATGAAGAATATCTTATGTTAGTATAATTCTATGTTTTCGGAACATAAAAACAACTTCTAAATATAAAATAGCAAAAACCATAGAAAATGGTATAAAGAGAATATCGAAAAGCAGGAAGATGATAGCCGTGAAGTACAGGTTGTTTTATCATCTGACCGCAAGAAGAAAAAGCCGAACTATAGACTGGCAGATAAAGAAACTCCTTAAAAAATACAAGTAACCAGCCTGAAGGCATGGAAGACGCCATTAAAATTGTTATATCACAATGTGAACTTTGGACTGATGGTATTGAGAAAGAACAACAAAACTGAAAAATAATTCCCCTCCACTACGACACTCTATGACGTTTTACTCACAGTATCATATCCTTTACAGGTTTAAATATTATAAACCTATAAAGGTATTAAAGCCTTATTCCTACGGGGAAAATCCAAAGGGCTTTATGTGAGTTAGGAGTATTGTATGAGTAATTGGAACTTGATGTGGAATGATGACAAAAAAATGGCAGCGGTCTATTACTGCTATCTGTCGCTGGAAGATACAAACGACGAGAAAAAATTAAACCACCTTTCGGCTTTGTTTGATACCGGGAAAAATATTGACTGGTATCTTAGCTCTTCCGGTTTAAAAACACCCGATGAGAAAGTACCCGAAGACGATGACGCATTGACAGAGTATGTTGCAGGAAAGTTAAAAAATCTTCAACATATAGAAAATTGCAGCATCGCGTTTTCCGGCTTTGGCGAAGTGAAAGACGAGATTGTAAAATACTGTGATGAAGTGATTGCCGGTTTTTCAGATGACGAGCGTTACGACTGCATTATTGAGGAAATAGACCGCCTTTGCGCCGATTCCAATTCCGGTATTCTTTCGTTTGATGCCCGCAAGTATTTGTGGGTATTTGTTTTGTATTCTGTAGCCGAGAATATTTTAACCGATACACGCCGTAAATACTTAAAACATTTTTGCCGCATTGCTAATCTTGACAAATCGCTTTTGCCGGAAATGGAAGAAGCGGCGAAAACGCTTACCGCTATCGGAAAGAAACGTCTTGAAGCGAAAGCATCCGGTAATTCATACGCGAGTGTTATCGCTTTGCTTGCGGTCTACGACATTGAAGAAACGGCGGCTTTTGAAAATGTGAACAAACTTCTCGGCATAGAGCCGATTTCTGAAAATGATGAAGAAGAAGATGATGAGAGATTCGGGGTGATTGACGACATCAGTAAAGCTATTTGCGATGGAATAATGACGGTTTCTGATGGCGTTTCCGATTTCATAAATGATTTGGCTCTGAAAATTCACCCCTAAAAAGAATATGGCTGTCAGGGTTTGTAATTAGGCAGCCGTATTGAAGGAGGAATGCTAAAGTCATTTCCCGTCAACGTGTGCGGTAAACCGCACTTTAAAATAGGAGAAATTATGATTGAATGGATAAAACGAAATATCATAAATCAGTATCAAAAGGGTGATGTAATTTACGCCATACGCAATAACTACAGACATTACGGTATCTATGCCGGAAAAAACACGGTAATACATTATTCCACTGATACTGACGGAATTGGATTGGATGTGTTGGGGCTTTTTACAAAAGTGAATCAAACATCATTTTCGCGTTTTTCAAAAGGCGATATAGTGCGTGTAGAGAAATTATCAAAAAAGACGCATCATATTTATTCGCCAAATAAAACACTTGAACGCGCAAAGTCCCAGATCGGCAAGGGCGGCTACAATATGATTTTCAACAACTGCGAACACTTTGCAATGTGGTGTAAGACCGGACGGCATGAATCTTCGCAAGTTTTAGACGTGTGCGAAAATATCGGTATGGACATGGAGCCGAGACATATTGCACAAGAATTGCAAGCAAATATTCTTGACGCGATTGTACCGCCGGTAGTTGATTGCTTTAACTCTATAGCGGATAAACTTGAAGATGTATATGCGTCACTTGAAGGTTTAAGGCGGCGGATTGAATAGGAGGAATAATTTTATGTTTAAGAAATACCGTTTCGGCGAAATGCCGTTTGAACATTTTCCAAAAGATTTGAAACTGCCTAAATTGCCACTTGCATGGGAACTGGATAAAAGGATTAAAGACGAAGATGCTGAAAAAGAATTGAATCCAAAATCAAATGAAAATGAGGATACCAAACATGAAAAATGAGAAACACTATTGGAAGTGACAATGATATATTGTTCACGTTAACTAGAACACGTTTGAGGGAAAGGCTATATAAAGTATTTCCCCCAAATGTTATTTTTTTATGCCAAAATCCAGATACCCTTAATATAATACCACCAAACTATAATAAATATAACAAAGTATTATAGACATCTATCAATAC
>BNVA01000028.1 GCA_025997755.1 Spirochaetia bacterium
GAAAAACCCCTTTTGGGTTCGATTTACTACGACTCAAAAGATTTGGAAAAGATTGATGTAAAATCCCTGCGCGGCAAAACAAAAGAAAACCGATGCACAAACAACAGCGGAAATAATTCTAAATTTTTTCATTAATCTCTTCATATTTTAATATTACCATAGAAGACCAAAAAATAACAGATAAAAAATCAGCGCCACAAGGTACAAGAAGGCTTGATTATTTTTAAAATGCCCGGCAATTTTACTTTTGCCCAAGCAGCCATTTTAATACATTTTTATGCTTTATCCCATTGTAAGACACATTATTGTAATCACGGGTCAGCAGGAATTTTTGATTATGGTCGTGAATCGCATCAAGCGGCGCAAGTTCCCTTGTTAAAGTATTTTCGTCCAGCACAGATTGCGAAACCTGATAGTATTCCGTTTCACCATTCAGGATCGCAACAAAATCAACTTCTCTATCATTGACTTTTCCGACAAACACATTATAACCCCGGCGAATCAATTCCAAATACACTATATTTTCAAGGATTCTTCCGTCATCACCTTCTTTACCCAGCAAAAAATAGCGAAGCCCTATATCTGCAACATAATATTTTGCATTTGTTTGCAGCAGTTGTTTTCCTTTTACATCGTATCTGTTCGTTTTATAAAGGGCAAAACTTTTTATCAATGCAGAAATATAAGCGTCTATATCTGTAGTTTGTATAACACGGCCATCGGATTTAATTGTATTTCTGATATTTAATATGGACATCTCTTTGCCGATATTATCGAATACGAATTTGATTACACTTTCCAGTTTTGGTAAATCTTTGACGGATACCTCGTTCCGTTTCATTATATCCCGTTGAACTATACTGGTATAAAGCCCGTCCAAAAATATACGGATTTGCTCAGAACGGTTCGTAAATTGCATAGTAAACGGGAATGAACTATTATGCAAATAATCACCGAATTTATCGTCGGGGGTTCGCTCGGACGGATATGCAGACACATACTCCAAGAACGACAGGGGCTGCATTTTTATTTCAACGAATCTGCCGCCCAATGAAGTTCCTATTTCGCCCGACGACAATCTTGAATTAGACCCTGTTAAATATAAATCCACATTACTTTTCAGATTCAGGCTGTTGATTGCATTCTCAAAGTTATCAACATTTTGTATTTCATCAAGAAATATATAATTCTGTTTACCGGCAATCAAACAATTAAGTATATGGTCGTGCAATTTACGCCAATCAAGAAATTCTGAATTTGCGGCATCTTCTAAATTGATATTTATGATTTGTTCCGGCGGTATACCCCCCGCCATTAATTTTTCTTGAAATAAACGAAACAGGGTAGATTTACCGGCGCGCCGAATACCGGTTACTATTTTAACAATATCTTTATCTTTGAATTCCAGTAAAGTATTTAAATATTGAGGACGTTGTATTAAATCAGACATATTACACAACCATTTAGCAAGTTTTAGTGTAAATTACACTAAAACTTGCTAGAAGTCAATAGTTTTGCTGGCGGGCAACAAGATCGGCAAAGATGCCGCCTTTTTTGATCAACTCGCCGTAAGAGCCGTCTTCTGCAATTTTGCCGTTTTCCAGAACAATGATCCTATCGCATTGGAGTATGGTACTCAGCCGGTGGGCTATTACAAGGCGTGTACTCTTAAACTTGTCCAGGGCATCCGACACGTGTTTTTGCGTAACGTTATCCAGCGCCGATGTCGCTTCATCCAAAAACAGAATGCGGGGTTTAGCCGCAATTGCACGGGCTATCATAAGGCGCTGTTTCTGCCCGCCGGAAAATCCGCCGCCGCCTTCCGTTACCACAGTGAACATACCCATGGGCATGGCGCGAATATCATCGGCTAGTCCGGCTAGTTCGACCGCTTCCCAAGCCTCGTCCAGCGTTAGAGTCGGGGCGGATATGGTTATATTCTCGAATATGCTTCCATGAAGGAGCTTGCCGTTCTGCATGACCACCCCAATTTTACGGCGCAGGGATTTTACATCAATCTTTTCCAAATCTTTTGAGTCGTAGTAAATCGAACCCAAAAGGGGTTTTTCAAAACCCAGCAGCAAACGGATCAGCGTCGATTTACCGCAGCCTGTCTTTCCGACAATGGCAACATACTGCCCCTTCCGGATTTTTAGGGAAAGGTTATCAATGATCAAAGGGGTATTTTCGGTATAACGGAATGATACATTGTTCAGTTCTATGTTTCCGGTTACGCGGGTAAGGATATGCTTTTTTCCTGCGCCTTCGGGAACCGCTTCCATGATTGGTTTGATAAAATCCATGATTGGTTTTATTGCGGATAATGAAGGCGCCTCTGTTGAAAATGCAAGCATTGAACCGCTAAGCATACCGAATGCCACGCTAAAGGACATAAAATTCGCTGTGCTTAACCCGATCCTTCCTGCAATAAGATAGATTAAAATGATGCCCAATAATCCAATAAGACCTGTAATTGCACTGCCGCACTTGATAATAAAGGGCGGATTAAAATCCAAATTCGCAATCTTACTGTACTTGCGTGCCCACCGGTAGAATGCCCGTGTTTCCGCTCCGACCAGTTTTACCTTCTGAATACCATTGAATAATTGAAAAACCAATCCATTAACCTCGGCGCCGTTATCCAGTTTCTTTTTTGTCAGCTTAGACTGTTTAATTATTAGAAGCACGGAAAAACCAACGCTTAATAGAACTGTGCCAAGAGCGGGCGGCAGCAGCGGTTTTGCGTAAATAAAAATCTGTGCCGCATACATAAACGAAAACAATGCGGTTATCCCAATCGAAAGCAGTGTGGTAGTAACCAATTTGCAGAACATCTCCAGTACATTCATACGTTGAGCCATTTCTCCGGCGCTGTACTGTTTAAAAAATGAAGCCGGTAAGGCAAGCAGCCTGTTCATTACCGCCGCCTGAACATTTATCCCGATTATTTCGGAACGCCGGGATTGCAGCAGATTTTTACAAATTGTGATCAAAAAAGAGGAAAGCGCCGCTCCAAAGAGCAGACTCATAGTGGAAAGCAGCAAGCCGGTTTTCCCCGAAGGTATTACAACGGAAAACACCAAATTGTACACTGCAGGGGTAATCATTCCAAACAAGGTGGTAACGAATACCGCAAGGATAAAATAAAAAATATCCCCCTTTGACAGTGATTGAAACATATAGCGTACCATGTCCATAAGTTTAAGCGCCCGCAGCGGCATGGGTTTGTAGAAACAAAATGCGTCCTTTCCTATTTGCACCGCATTGCCTGCGTTTACATTCACTTTTTTTCCGGTATCAAAATCCAAATAATGGTACCCCGAAAATCCATTGGGAATAAGGGCGACAACCTTTCCGTCCTTTTCCCCTAAAAGAGGTCCGATACCGTCTTTATACCAGCGTCCGGTAAGTTTCACCGCTCGTTTTAAGATACCCGAAGGACGTAACATATATTCAAGCTGATCTGTTATATTCTCCATATTTTCGGGGGCTTCCACCATTTTCGCTTTAAAATAGGAGAGGATTTCACAAATCGCGTTCCGCATACGTTTTGTATCCCTGCGTAGTATGTTATAGGCGGCATTCTCCTCCATTATCGAAGATGACAAATAGGAAAATGCCTCTTTAAGGAGTTCTTCGTCATTCAATAGACGTGTATTTATCAGTTCCTGAAACCAACTCATCTGCGGCGCTCCTATTCGGTGGTGATCAATTTTTTATAGAACCCGTCGTTTTTGATAAGCGCTTCATGAGTTCCGCGTTCCATTACTTTTCCCTTATCCATCACGATAATTTCATCACAGTCACGGATGGTCGATACACGGTGAGCTATGATGATGCAGGTAATATCTCTGCGCTTGATAGCGTCCATTACTTTCTGTTCCGTTTTCGCATCCAAGGCGGAAGTCGCCTCATCCAAAATTATGATAGAAGGGTCTTGCGCCAATACCCGCGCAATTTCCATACGCTGCCGCTGCCCGCCTGAAAAATCTCTGCCGCCTTCCAAAAGTGTATAGTTATAACCGTTTTCCCTAAGCATAATATCTTCATGAATTTGGGCATCCTTTGCGGCAAGGATCATTTCAAAATCTTCGATGGATTTGTCCCACATTTTTAGATTATTGCTTAGGGTGTCTCCAAAAATAGTAATATCCTGATCCACAACAGCAAGGGAGGCGGTTACAACTTCATGGGGAATCTGTGCCAGCGGCTTCCTGTCAAAACAAATTTCTCCGCTCCATGGTTTGTATAAGCCGGAGATGAGTTTTGCAAGGGTTGATTTCCCGCATCCTGACGTACCGACAAAGGCGACCGAAGCGCCGGGTTTTAGTTCCAGATCAAAATGTTCCAGCAGGGGGGCGGATAATTTTGAATAACCAAAACATACATCCTTCATGGTCATGGCTCCCGAAAGTTTGCTGTATGTTCCGTCTTTGCTTGTCCGTACTTCTGGAATATCCGCCTTATACTTTAGCACGTCTTCAATGCGCTCCATATCGGTACGCATTTCCTGAACCACCTGTCCCGCTCCCACAATTGAGTTTACAGGCTCCATAAAAGCGCGAAGAAAACCCTGAAAAGCCATAAACATGCCTACCGTAAACTGCCCGTTTATAATGAAATATACTCCCAGCCCTAAAACAACCAGATCGGATACCTGCTGCAACAGTTCGGGAATCCCGCCTAAAAACTGATTGGTACGGGCAAAACGCACCGAGGCAGTATTTGCCGATGCCTGATACCCCGACCATTTTTCAAAAAAGCCGTTTTCCGCTCCTGCCGATTTAAGCGTTTCGATCATATCAATTCCGGCAACTGTAGCTCCGGCTAGTTTACCCTGATCCCGTGCCTGTACCCGGGTTATGGCTATTCGTTTTTTTGAAATTATGAAAGATAATGCAATGTTTAGTACCACCGTTACCAACCCCACAATTGTAAGAATGATGCTGTACCGGAGCATCACCACCAGATAGATTATAAGCATGGCAAAGTTGAGTAGTTGGGGCGCTATGGTATGAAGCAGGGTGGAAGCTATAAGCTGATTGGAATCCTGCCGCATGGCAATATCCCCCGCCATACGCTGGCTAAAGAATTCCATGGGTAGTCTTAACACATGCCAAAGAAACTGCGCGTTTGCAGTTATGGCAAACTTACCCTCAATTTTTAATAGATATACGGACTGGAAAAAAGTTACCAGAAACTGGATAAGCGCGATTCCAAGCATAGCAAGGAGCATCCAATACAGCCAACCGGGATTTGTCCCCGACAGCACCCTGTCTATGAATATCCGGGAAAACACCGGATTGATAACGCCAAGTATCGCGGTAACAATTCCGGTTAGGACAATAAAAATAAGCGGGAGCGTCATTCCGCGCATCCTTGAACGGGCAAATTCCAAAATACTCTTAGGTTTACCGCCTTTTTTAAAGTCTGCCGTTGGTTCAAAAGTCAGGGCTATGCCGGTAAATGATCTGTTAAACTCATCCATGGGAACCTTAACGTTACCCCGTGCCGGATCATTCAGGATCGCCTGATTCCCTTTAAATCCCATGAATACGACAAAATGATTAAAATTCCAGTGTATAATACAGGGCAGCGGTATACCGTCAAATTCGTCCGGTTCTATACGAAAACCCTTTGCCGTCATGCCATGCGCACGCGCCGCCTGCAGTATATTTTTAGCGTTTGAACCATCGCGGGAGACCCCGCAGTCACTGCGAACCTGCTCCAGAGGAACCCACTTCCCGTGAGCTGCCATGATCATGGTCAGGCACGCGGCGCCGCATTCCAGCCATTCCATCTGCATAATCTGCGGACATTTAGCTACACTGCGGCGTTTTGAGTGCATTTTTTTTGCCATGGATCATCCTTAGTTAAAGATGAAAGCAAGGGGGCGGACAATATCCGTGATAATGGAAACAGGGCTTAAATGTCCTGCGGCGTTGCCGTCAACATTGCCGTTAGCGGAATCGATAGCTATTTCCACACGTATATTCCAGCTCGATAATCCCAGCGCATAGATTGTATAGTCATTCGGCAGGGTTCTTGCCACTTCCGTGTAGGAAAGCGGCGTTTGTCCAACCGTAATTACCGTACCCTCCGTATCCGCTATATGGGTTTTCATACCGGGTTTCAGTTTCTTTCCCTGATCCAGAGGCAGATAACAAACATATATGCCCGGCGATTCTTCAAAGACTTGAGTTGAAACTGTGGTTGGGATAGCGGCGCTTGTTATCCAGAGTATTCCCGTACCTAGAAACACAATTATAGCCGCCAGGACTATCCATATTCCCGGGTTGGATACCCTAATATAGTCATTTAATTGTTCGGGAGAATTAACCTGCTCCATACTCTCTTTGCGAAAAAGATTTTCCGGCACTATTACACCTCCGGCGTATTGACAAATTTTTATAGTGTGACTATCTTAATAGTTAACGAACGGTCGGTAACCTTTACTGTCTTTCGTTGTTATAAGGTTAAGGTATGACAAAACAAGATTTTGTGCAAGCGGCTTTCAAGGTGTGGGGACGCGAGCTTTATAAGAAAACAAGCCTATCCGATATTGCGGAAAATTTGGGAGTTACGAAAGCGGCTCTTTACCGGCATTTTGCGGGCAAGGAAGAGTTGCGCGGCGCTATGTTTACCGCTTTTTTTGACCGCTTGTCGGATTCTCTGTTACCTGTTTACAAAGAGGCTATTGCCGGGGGGGGGGGGGAGACCCGCGTGGAAGGTATACTCGCCATAACCAAAGCCATTGCCCTTTACTATACGCGGAACAGGGACGACTTTATTTTTGCGATGACCGAGGCTTATGGTAATCGGGACAGGAGACAGAACATTATCGAGCAGTTGATGGATAGGGGTATAGACCTAATGGGTTATGTGACGGTGGATAGAGACACGAGGAGTCACCCTTCGGTCGGACATCTTGTCATGTCAACGGTAATATGCCAGACGGCTGTTCTTCATAAACACATGATGCTGGCTAACCGCGTTGCAACGGAAGATGAAATACGCGATTGGGTGGATGCGATAGAAAAAAAAATCAAATATGGTCTTGCGTGGAAGGATGTTGAGATAAACTCCTTAAACTGGAACAACCTGGAAAAAAAGGCGGAAGAAGAGGCGCGGAAAAGTTCCAAAGCAGATGAGCAAAAAAAGATTCTGAATGCGGTGGCAAGTGCGGTAGCCGAGGCGGGTCCATGGAATGCGTCGATGAAGATGGTCGCCGAACGTTCCGGTTTATCAAAGAGCAGTTTGTATTCTCATTTTGAAAATAAAAAAGACATGCTGCGGCAGCTTTTTTCCGGTGAGTTCGATAAGATCATAAACTTGGCAAAAAGCTGTTCGCTTGAATCAAAAGAGCCTGTCGAACAACTCTATCTTTCGATGATGGGAATTGTTTTTTATTTGAAGGCGAACTCGCAGATTTTAACGGCGATGGATTGGATGAAGACACGGCGTCTTGGCTTGGAAAAAAATAAAAACTTTTGTCCGCCAACGGAAGACGTAAAAGATACTACCATGTATGAACATATTCAAACTATTTTTTCAAATATAAAAGATCAAAAAGACTGTCCGCTGATAAATAACAGGGACACGGATTTAATTCTGTTTTTAATTGTAAATACGCTGATGAGAAAACCGGCGGCGGTTAGTTTTAGCGACTTACCAAATGAAAGTTTTAGGATTCTGTTTAAATTTATTGTAAAGGGTATTAAGGAGTAAAATATTTTACGTTCTTAATTGTCTGTATAAAGAGAAGTGAGGAGTGAGTATGATAAAAAAACGAATTACAAAAATTATTTGGCTCTGCATCGTATTGTTATGTGCAAGTTTTGTTAGTGCGCAGGAAAAAAGTACGGCAAAAAAAATATCTATGGAAGAAGCGGTAAAACTTGCTATAGAAAATAACCTTAGTCTGCAATCACAGGCGATCACAACAAACACAAAAAAACGCGCCGCCGATCATGCGTGGAATAAATTTGTACCGTCGCTAAGTTTGACAGGCAGTTATACGGCGGATAACAAGGCGGCGACAACATCGGGATTTGCCGTAACCGACCTCGGCTTGATGCCTTACACCGTCGATTTATCAAAAAACCATATCGCAGGGCAGGTGCAGGTGCAGTTGCCGATAAACTTTGCAATGTTTGAAGCAATAAATTCATTAAAAAATGATTACCAAAATGGCGTTATAACGTACGACAAGGCAAAAGCTCAACTGGAACAAACTGTACGAAAACTGTACTACGATATACTATTTTACGAGGTGCAGTTAAATTTTTTAAAGGAAAGTTATAACAACGCGAAGGCGCAGGAGGATTCTGCGGCGGCAAGTTTCCGTGCGGGGCGCTCACCGGAATTGTCGTGGCTTCAAGCACAGGTAACTACAAAAAATATGGAGCCGTCAATTAACCAATTAAATAACAGTATCAAACTGGTAAAGGGTCAGCTTGCGATGAATTTGGGCTTGCCGATTACCAGTGATATTCAGTTGGAACCGTCTGAAAATAACGATATTTTTATTCCGCTGGATGTTTCCAATTTGATACAAAAAGCATCGCAGAACAAGCCGGACATCTTGGAAGTAAAACAACAATTACTCACGTTAAAAAGTCAGCGCAAGGCGACGCTCTATCAAAGATGGACACCCAATCTTTCGTTAAGCTGGAATTCACAATCGGTGTTTAAACTTGATCCTTTTAAAGATGATTTAGGTACAGAGGATAACTGGAATAACACAGGTGGATTTACGATTGCACTTTCGTGGACACCGACAAGTTTGCTTCCCTTTGGTGTAGATACGCAGGGTATAAAAGATATAGACGACAATATACAAAAGTTAAACATCGGTCTTGCTCAGTCGGTACAGGCAACGGAGCTGGAGATATACAGCAAGGTGTACGAGCTTGAACAAATTCGTGCTTCAATAGAAGCGCAGCGGGCAACTATTCAGTTGGCGCAGCGTTCTTACAATGATACATTCACAGCGTACCGCAACGGCTCGCAGAATTATCAGCAGGTGCAGGATGCCAATATTCAATTACAGAATTCACGGTTAAACCTTACACAGCAGTACAATCAGTATATAAAGGGTTTAATCGATCTTGAATATTCAATCGGCGTACCGTTTGGGACTTTGAGTTCTAAATAGTTAGGAGTTAAGGGTTATGATAGGAGAAATTATGAAAAAAGTAGTATTTATGACGGTGGTTTTGACAGCGGTGTTAGGGCTGTCGGGATGTGACAGAATAAAAAGTTTGATAAAAAAAGATGCGGGCGGCACCGAAGCGGTTAAGGAAATTCCTGTTATCGCTGTAGGCACGGTCAAAGTAGGCATTGGTACTATTCAGGATTATCTTGGGCTGTCCGGCGATATTGTCTCAGGCTCGTCGGTCGATGTCTACTCCGATGTAGCGGGGAATATCACACGGGTAAACGTCAAAATAGGAGACCGCGTTACGCGCGGGCAGGCGGTGGCAAGCGTTGACCCGTCGCAGCCCGGTATGACGTACCGTGTGAATGTGGTAACTGCTCCTATTGCAGGCATTGTTACGGCGGTGCCCGGGCAAGTGGGACAAAAAATTAGTCAGGCAAATTCAATAGTTCAGATTGCCGGCGGGGGGGCGCTTGAGATTCAGCTCAACGTTTCCGAAAAAAATATTTCCAAAATAAAGATGGGATTGCCATGCACGATACTGCTGGACGCGTATCCGGGAGAAAGTTTTAGGGGCAGGGTGTCGGAGATAAGCCCGACGGTAGACCCCGCTTCCCGAACGATGAAGATCAAGGTGAACGTGGATAATCAAGGTTCAAGGCTTAAAGCCGGAATGTTTGCCACAGTAAGAGTCATAGTACAGCAAAAAGACAACGTGCTTGAACTTCCTTCAAACGCAATTCTCCAGCGCGGAGAGGATAAGTTTGTTTACAAAGTGGATAGTGATCCTGCTAATCCTTCGTTCCGTGCAGCAAGAAGGGTTGTCATCGAACCGGGTTTGCAGGTTGATACACAGACTGAAATTGTTAGGGGACTTTCCTTAGGTGATGAAATTGTTGTCAAAGGTCAGACAAATCTTTCCGACGGCGCACGTATCAATGTTATAAATAATTAGAGAGCTTAGAGAAAGCTGTGTTAAGGAGTAAAAAATGAGTTTAGCAAGAAATATTGTATCGCGGCCTATAACAATGATGATCATCTTTATTCTGCTGGTGGGGCTTGGCGGTTTTGCTTTTGTAAATCTATCTATCGACTTGATGCCCGATGTAAGTTTTCCCTACCTGATGGTGCAGACTACATACTCAGGCGCAGGACCGGAGGAAGTTGAACGCACCGTTTCGCGCCCGCTGGAAGCTGCATTGGTCTCGGTTTCAGGATTGAAAAAGGTGTCGTCAACATCGAGTAAAGGCTCCAGTATGGTAACAATGGAGTTTAACTACGGCACAGACCTTGCCGATGCTGCGAACTTTGTCCGCGACGCGCTTGACCGCGTAAAACGTTACTTGCCTACCGATGCGGATACACCGACGATCTTTAAATTCGATCCGTCTATGATCCCGATCATGGGGATCATGGTTTCCTCCGATAACCGCTCGACGGAGGAGATAAGGCAGCTTGCCACCGATATGATTGTTCCCCGTTTGGAGCAGATTCCGGGTGTGGCTACGTCAAACATAAGCGGCGGACGAGAAAAGCAGGTGCGTATCGAAATTGATGCTTCGCGGCTTGCCGCTTACGGGCTTACCGTAACGCAGCTTCAGTCCATGCTTGCCTCGCAGAATATGCAGGTTTCGGCGGGCTCGATCACCGAAAACGGGCTCTCCTACATTTTGACGACCATGGGCGAATATACAGCTATTAGTCAGGTATTGAACACTGTTATCTACTACGCGGGCGGCGGCTTGGTCAATGGAAAGGTTGAACAGCCGGTCGAGATTTTTGTCCGCGATATTGCCGATGTTTTTTGGGGTTACAAGGATCAGGAAAGCTCGGTTTATATCAACGATGACGAGGCGATTCAGCTTACCATTCAGAAACAAAGCGGTAAAAACTCGGTAAAAGTGGCAAAAAGCGTCCGCGACAGGCTTGTAAGAATGAAAAACGAGGTGCCGGCGGATATAAAAATGACGGAAATATTCAATACAACCGATGAAATTGAGGATTCTATCAGCAATGTTGCATCCACTGCGGTATCGGGCGGTTTGTTAGCAATACTAATCATCTTTATTTTCCTGCGTCAGATAAAACCAACGATAATAATCGGCATTAGTATACCAGTTTCGATAGTTATAACGATGATGTGTATGTACTTCTTCGGGCTTACGTTGAATTTAATGACACTGGCAGGGCTTTTCTTGGGTATAGGTATGCTTGTGGATAACTCCATAGTTATCCTTGAAAACATCTATCACTACCGCGAAAAAGGCGCAAAACTAAAGCCTGCCGCCGTGTTGGGCACACAGGAGATGATTGTCGCCATTGCTTGCTCGACACTCACTTCAATCTGCGTGTTTCTGCCTATGGTTATGTTCAAAGGGCTTTTGGAAATGGCCGGGGAGATGTTCGCCGGTCTTGCATTTACCGTCGTGTTTTCGCTTTCAATCTCGCTTCTTGTCGCAATATTCCTTGTGCCGGTACTTTCAAGTCATTTCCTACCGCTGATTACACGAAAACAGATGCCTCTTACAGGGCCGCTTAGTGTTGTTGACAATTGGTTCGCGGCTGCGCTTAAAAGCATGGAAGCAGGCTATAAAAGAATTGTAGCTTGGGTACTGCGCCATAAATTGATAGTGGTGTTGGTATTACTTTTTCTGTTTGTAGGTAGTGTGTTTATGATTCCAAAAATCGGCTATGTGTTTATGCCGGAGGAAGCCGCCGATTCCGTTACATTGAGCGTAACGCTTCCATTGGGTACGCCGTTAAGAGAAACCGAAGCCACCATGAGGCGAATAGAAGATATAGCCAAAAAAGAATTGCAGAAAAACGGCATAGCCGCTTATGACAGGCTTATAATGAACTCTGGCGGCGGCGGCGGTATGATGAGCCGCTCAAGCAGTAGTAACTCAGGTTCATTGCGTATCAATCTGCTTGACTTTGACAAACAAGTTATGGATGCCGACGAGGTAAAAAGCAAACTGCGTCCTTACTTTAATCAGTTTCCCGGCGTACGTTTCAACTTTTCGTCAGGCGGCTTTGGCGGCGGTATGGGCGGTAATCCTGTGGACATCGTTATACGCGCCGACGACCTTGTAAAAGGCAAACTTATTGCCGATAAGATCGCCGACCTTTTGAAGGAAAGGCTGCCGGAAGTTACAGAGCCTACCGTGAGTCTTAACGACGGCTTGCCGCAAATTGAAATTGAGCTTGACCGCGATAGAATGTACGCGCTGGGCTTGAATGCCGTTACAATCGGCAATGAAATTAAAGCCGCCGTTGACGGTGTAACCGCCTCGCGCTTTAAGGAATCCGGTACCGATTACGATATGGTTCTGGTGTTCAAGGAAGCCGACAGAAATTCGCGCCCCGCCCTTGATCAGATTTTTGTACGCAGCGTTACAGGACAGCGTATTCCCCTTTCAAACTTTGCCAAATACAAAGAGGGTACAGGACCCATGACTATAAGCCGTGAAGATCAAAGCCGCGTCATACACGTTACGGCAGGTAAAGCGCCAAATGCCTCTCTTAATGATCTTGAAGCAAAGGTAACAGCTTTGATAACGGCGGAAATCCCCGCAGAAGATGATGTTATAATCATGTTTCAGGGTGATAACGCGGATATGATGAAAATGATGACTAACTTTTCGCTGGTCATGATTGTAGCTATAGCGTTGGTGTTCGGCGTTATGGCAAGTTTGTTTGAGAGTTTCCGCGACCCGTTTATCATTATCCTTACGATACCACTTTCGTTTATCGGCATAGTCGCCATCTACTGGATGACAAACGACAAGTTTAACATCCTTACCGTAGTAGGCTTGCTGGTTTTGGTAGGCGTCATCGTAAACAACGGTATCGTCTTGGTTGACTATACAAACCTGTTGCGTAAGCGCGGTTACAGTTTGCACGATGCCTGTATCGAAGCCGCCGGTAACCGTTTGCGGCCTATTATAATGTCAACGCTTACCACGGTAATAGGACTTGCGCCGATGGCATTTGCCCCGGGCAAAGGCTCGGAAATGGTAGGACCTATAGGTAAAACAGTTTTCGGCGGACTCACATTCGGCACTATAATGACATTGTTTTTAATGCCGGCAGTTTATGCCGTTATAAATAAAAACGACGATGCACGCAGGGCAAGAGCGATAGCAAGACGTGAGGGTATAGCATCCGGTTTGAGCAAAAAACAATTAAAAAAACAAGTTAAGGAGGCTAGTGAATAATGCGGGTAGAAATAATTGCGAACAATTCCGTAGAAGAAAATATTTTTGAAGAATTCAAAACCGAGGGTGTTGCAAAGTATTATACGAAAATGAATAACGTTCACGGCGTAGGCTCGTCGGGACCTCGTATGGGAGACGCGATCTGGCCCGAAGAAAACTTTGTGCTTATAATATGGTGCGAGCTGGAGGAAGCGCTCGGCATTGAGCGCGCCCTAAAACGTATAAAAACCCGCTTCCCGCTGGAGGGTGTAAAACTCTTCGGCTTGCACGAGCTTTCAACCAGTGCGCTCTTAACCGATCAGCGGCGTTTAAGCATAGAATACAAAGGCGGTTCAGACACAACAACGGGCGAACCTGACAGTGCAGACCCGGTACAGCACAAAAGCCTGCGCGAAAAAGCGGAAGCCTTAAATGATGCCGCAACGGACACCCCGCCGGAGGATAAAACCCTGCCCTCAGAAGAAGTCCCCATCCCTCCGCCGAAAGCGCCGCCGCCTGTCATTCACCTGCCCGACGGTTTGGGAATGGCGTAAGAAATCAACATGGTGCAATTTTGCTTTTAATGATTTTTGAACGCCCTTTTTTCGGGTAATTCCTTTGTAAGTCCATATAACATATAGAGTTACAAACTGCCACCTCAGGGAATTGAACCCTAGACACAAGGATTTTCAGTTCCCAAAATTTTGGTGTCTTTAGACACCACCAGCATCATCTAACTAGTACAGGCTACAATTTATATAGAAGAATGTCAAGCATTTTGACTGAATGATGACTGCTGATTTTTCGTGCAGTTTCTTTACATTTTAAGTTTTTCTCATACTTGATTTCTCATAGTGAAGCAACGCTATGCTCACACTATAAGAAAATATGCTGATATTGGTAAGTGGAGGAAATAAAATATGGATGCAATTGCATTTTAGTCTGAGGTAAAGGCGAATGTAATTCGCATACCCGAGCAATACAGAGGCGTGTTTTCATCGCCGGTATCAGAGGCTTTTGAAGTTTAAAGGGACGTTGCGCCGTCACATTGATTATAAAAAGGCTCCGGCCGAATACAGGGATGAAAAATATGATCATTCTCGTTGATACAAATATCCTTCTTGATTTTATTCAAGAACGTGAACCATTTGTTGATGAAGCGGATAGAATCTTTCAATACTGTTCTGATCATGTAATAAAAGGGTGTATTGCTGCGCATAGCGTTACAAATATATTCTTTATTCTGCGTAAGGACTATTCGGTTGATGAACGAAAGACTTTACTCATGGACATTTGCCGCACAATGCCAATTATTGGCATAGACCACGAAAAAATTATGGCATCATTGATAAATGAAAACTTTGATGACATTGAGGATTGCCTTCAATGGGAATGTGCCATATCCATCGACGCCGATTACATTGTTACACGAAACATTGCTGACTTTACTAATTCCCCAATACCTGCAATATTGCCGGAGGAGTTTTTGGAAAAACTTGAGGTGCAAGAATGACTGTGCTTTGATTAAAAAATATCACCATTACTACCATACTTCTAATTTGTACTCCGACAATTTTCGCTTACAAGAAAATGATGGGTACACATTTCCCCTAACTATGACAGAATTATACATGTTTTAGAGTATCTTTAATTATATGAAACGACAGGGAGAAGCGACTTTGCAAAAAATTTGCTGATTTCCTGAAAATTCCGGGCAGCTTTTATAAAATTCTAATCCGCATCTACAAGGGGGTGTTTTTCTTTTAAGATTTTCTTTGCCTCTTGTACGGTATAGCCTTCTTCAATAAGGCGAGCCATTTCTTCAATACCCATTTCAAACCCTTCTTGCTCACGAACCTCAAGGGCATCGTCCCAATTCCATTCCGTAAATAGCATATTCCGTACCTCCGAACTATGTTCTGTTAAGAATTCACGTAAAATATCCTGTTCTTTACAATAATCTATAGCCCTTTTCAAAGCCTCGTCAAGCGGATTTTCTACCTTGCCAGTCAATTCACGTTGAAGCTCCCTAATTTTAGCTATAAAACAAATATAGCCATCAAGTGTTTGACTCCGTTGCTCAAGTTCCGGATTACACCCTTTATTTATATTAATAACTTTGACGCTCAAATCAAGAGCGGCATTGCCCTTTCCTTCAGCATGTTCAAAGGCATCTGACAAATTTAAGATTTTATCAACAGGAAAGTCCGCCACACCATTATAAAGCACATAGAATTCAGGGAATGGAATCCGTAAAAGTTTTTAACGATATATGGCGTTCTTACCTTTGAGTTCTATGATTTTTTCATAGATACGGGCAATATAAATGAGCAATCGCAGCGGCATATTTTCAGATATTGTAGACTGGTGTTCAATGAGGACAATGAATTTATTATCCAGAATAAAAGAAACGTCATTTTTCCGGTCTTTAAATAAGACATCAGAGAGAGTATTAATCTCAAGCGGTGTGTTCGCATCATAATTAGTCCCGGCGATAGCATTATAAAGTTCCCGAAGCCGTTCCTCGGTATTAAATAGAAAAACAAAAGTAGAATCCTTATAACCAGTATTTACAATCATAGGCATATTATAGAAGAAAAATACTTATTTGTATAGTAGAAAGATGCATATAAACTATTCATACAATCAAATTAATAACAGAAAAAAACAGGCTGGGAGACCACTTCGTTTTACAAATTATGTTTGTTATCATTTCTACAAAACTACCGTCAACCCGTACATAAAAATATATATTATCCCTTTGTATAAGGCTGTCCGTATGGACAGTCATTTTTAACATAAGGGGATAAGAATGAACAATTTAAACTCGATTCTTATTG
>BNVA01000029.1 GCA_025997755.1 Spirochaetia bacterium
CAAGGTGCATGCGGTAAATATTCTGGAAGCCGGTACAAACCATAACGCTAAAGGTCTGGGGCTTCTTTGGCAGCAACAAGACACCGAAAGGACGGGATTAAGCGACGATGACTATCAGAAAATGCTGTTCCCTGCCGGAAAAATAAATTCCATAAAAGATTATTCTACCGATAGAAACGCCGCCTATCCTTTTGTTATACCGGCGTTGCCGCGTGATAAATGGCTGCTTGCAATGATATTGCTTGCGATTGCGGCTTTTATCCTTGTAATAATACGTCAGAAAAAGAAGCGCTTAATTTTAATTACAGGTTTGGCAATTGTATCAATGGCGGCTCTTGTTTCATGTCCGGCCGTTACAAACAGCGCACAAATCCCCGACAGACGGGATTTACATTTTGCCCCCCGTTCCGGTGGGGACACCGGCCTAACAAAATTGGAGACAACAAGTTATTATTTGAATGATAATGTTACAAGCAAAAAAGGTATTTCTGGTGTTACAATAACTATTTCGAATGAGGTTTCATTCCCGATGACAGTAAAAATTGAGATTACGAAATAATCCAAGGAGAAAAAATGAAAAAGATAATAGGGCTAATTTTTTTATTTTCCATTAGTTTTATGGGTGTTTATGCACAAGATGATAATGCGGATGCTAAACAGAAAGATGCGCCTAAAAAGGGTCCGCAGTTGAGTGTTTTAGCGGGCGGTCTTTTTACAGCCGACCTTTCGCAAATAAAAGCGGTGTCTAACGGCAATGACTATATTACAGCTATAAACGCGGCAGGCGGCGGCGGCTTTATCGGTTTTGACGCAACATACTTCGAAGCCGCTGTCAGTTTGGAAGGATCAGCCTCTAACTTAAAGTATCCTGGCGGCTACCCAGAATCTACCGTAAACTATTTATCGGCGTTTAATCTTGGTTTGTCACTATTGTGCAAATACCCGTTTTATGTAGGGAACATAACCTTGTTTCCGTTACTGGGTTTTGAGTACAAAATCGTCTTATCGCAGTCGCTTGACGGTACTCAATTAAGTGACAGTGACTACAAATACCTGCTGTGTACAAAATCCGATTACAATACACTTGCCGTACATTTCGGTGTAGGCGCGGACTATGCAATTGCATCTAAAATTTTCCTGCGCGCGGAATTGCTCTGGGGCTTTAGAACCCCAAACGCCGATGACAACTACTATAAGGCTGTTGAGTACAACGCTGATCCGGATGCGGATGTTATACACTGGGCAAGCGTTCCAAAAATAAAAGTTGCCGCCGGTTACAAATTATAAGCCTATTGAATTATACCTACACGTTTCCAAATACCGACTAACTCACCGAAACAATTTGCAAGAATAAAAATTACTCTGTTATAATAAATCATCTTAAAGATTTTGGAGGTCTATTATGACGTACGTTTTTAAAATGTTGTCAATCGCCGCCTCCCCAAAAGGGGAGCCGTGAATGGGTAATTTGGTAAAGGCCAGGATGGCTTTGGATTGTAAGGAAATAAATCACACCTTTTTGAGGCGCCGTCCGGCGCTGAAAGTTTTAACTTACCACATAAAAATTCCCTATTTTTCAATGTCTCGCGAAACCTTTGCGTTGCAAGAAATTCAACACATCTGTGTTCAGAAATATTTTTAGAGGAGTTTTATATGGCTACAAAGGAAATTCAAACCACCTGTTGTTACTGCGGCGCGGGTTGTCAGCTCTTGTTTACTGTTGATCAAACGGCAAACAAGATTCTCGACGTTCACCCCGTAGCGGGCAGAACAAACGATGGCAAAGCCTGTTTAAAAGGCTGGTACGGCTGGGATTATTTAAATGATCCGCAGATCTTAACAAAACGTTTGCGGGAACCTATGATCCGCAAGGGCGGTAAAAAGTCGCCGCTGGAAGTTGTAAGCTGGGACGAGGCGATTAAATTCGTGGCGGACAACTTTAAAAAAATCAAGGACAAATGGGGACCTGATTCTTTCCTAGTTGCCGCTTCGGCTCGCGGCCCGGGTAACGAAGCCGGTTACATAACGCAGAAATTCGCGCGCGCCGTTATTGGAACAAACAACATTGACCACTGCGCCCGTATCTGCCACGCGGCATCGGTTGCAGGCTCCATGGCGACCATAGGCGAAGGCGCTATGTCGCTTTCAATACCGGAAATCGAAGACTGCGAAGTTATCTTCAACATCGGCTATAACGCGGCGGCAAGTCACCCGATTGTGGCGCGGCGTATTGTAAGGGCAAAAGAAAAAGGCGCGTTTATTATCTGTGCAGACCCGCGCATCACGGAAACCGCCCGCATTGCCGATATGCACCTTCAGCTTAAAGGCGGCACGAATGTTGCCCTAGTGAACGCGATGGCACACGTTATCATCAGCGAAAACCTAATGGACAACGAATTTGTAAAAGCTCATACAAAGGGTTTTGATGAATTCTGGGCTGTCGTAAAAGAAGACACGCCGGAGCGCAATGCGAAAATCTGCGGACTATCGCCTGAGGACATACGTTTTGCAGCGCGTAAATACGCTTCCAGCAAACACTCGGTTATCACTTGGGGAATGGGCATCACTCAGTTCAGCCAAGGTGTAGAAACAGTAAAATGCTGCTGTTCACTTGCTATGCTCACCGGCAACTTCGGACACTATGCCTGCGGAACAGGACCGGTTCGCGGACAAAACAACGTGCAGGGTACCTGCGATATGGGCGATCTGCCGAACGTATACCCGGGCTATCAGAGCGTTACCGACCCCGAAATTCAGAAAAAGTTCGAGAAGGCATGGGGCGTAAAACTCGATAACAAAGTGGGTATTCAGCTTACACGTATCCCGGAATTTACCATTCATCAAAAGGATCCTGCAAAACGAATTCACGCTTATTACATTACTGGCGAGGATCCGGCTCAGTCCGATCCTGATCTGGAAGAACTTCGTGAAAGCCTTGATGCCGTTGATTTCGTTGTCTGTCAGGATATTTTCTGGAACAAAACCCTCCAGCACGCCGACGCGGTACTTCCTGCGACAGCATGGGGCGAACATGACGGCTGCTATACATCAAGTGATCGCGGTTTCCAGCGCATACGCAAGGTGATTGAGCCTACAGGCAATGTTTTAACCGATTGGGATATTACCTGCCGCATAGCCCGCGCAATGGGCTACCCGATGCCTAACTACAAAAATACCGAGGAAATTTGGAACGAGATGATAGACCTTTCTCCGAAATTCACCGGTGTTACCTACGAGAAACTCGAAAAATATGTGAGTATTCAGTGGCCATGCTGGGACAAAGGCTTGGAAGACAAGGGCACGATGTTCCTCCACAAAGACGGACATTTTGCCACACCGGATGGAATCGGTATACTCAAAACATCACCGTATCAACCACCGGCGGAGGTTGAAAACAACGAGTACCCGATCACGCTCTGCACTGTACGCGAGGTTGGTCACTATTCTGTGCGCACAATGACGGGCAACTGCCGTACATTACGCAATCTTGAGGATGAGCCGGGCTGGGTGGAAATATCGCCGGAAGACGCGGAAGCGCTCGGTATAAAGCATAAAGAATTGGTGCGTGTTTCTTCCAAACGCGGTTCGGTTATCACCCGTGCCAATATTACCCAGCGTGTAAAAAAAGGCGCTGTGTATATGACCTATCAGTGGTGGGTTGGCGCTTGTAACGAGCTAACGATTTCTGTATTAGACCCCAGCAGCAAGACGCCGGAATACAAATACTGCGCCTGCAAGGTTGAAAAACTAGCTGATCAAAAAGCGGCATGGGAGGCGGTCAATAAAACATTATACGATCTTCGTACGAATATGCGTATTGACGCAGCAAGAGAGGGGGTATCAGCATGAACTCATTCGTAAAAGCAACACCGCTGCGCTGTATCGGCTGCAGAACCTGTATGATAGCCTGCGTTGTAGCGCATGAAGGCAAACGGATTTTTGAAATTGATCCCGATGGTTATGCGTTTAACCCGCGCCTCTTTATGATTAAAACCGCCAAATTGAGTGCGCCGGTTCAATGCCGCCACTGCGAAAATGCCGCCTGCAAACAAGCCTGTACTTCCGGCGCGATCAGCATAAAAGATGGAATAGTCAGCATTGATGCAAAAAAATGTATAGGCTGCAAAAACTGCGTTATCGCCTGTCCCTTTGGCGCGGTCGAAATCGCAGAAACGGCGGAAGTGAACAACGACGGTACGGTAAAGAAACTCGCAAATAAATGTGATCTTTGCAAAGGCGTAGCCGACAATCCGCAGTGTGTGCGTGTCTGCCCGACGGAAGCCTTAGCATTGGTAACCGAAGACGCATTTACAGACTGCTTAGCCAAAAAGCGCAAAAACGCACTGGAAGGCAATCTGTAAGGCACTTGCCGCCGCTTGAAATTTTTTGAATTTTATTGAACCATACTAACTAATAGTGGGGGTTTCAGATGAAAAAAATTTTAACAGCGGCGGCTTTTTTGTTGCTTTTATCCGGTTTTTGTTTTGCAGGCGCGGGGCGCGAAAAATCCGAGATAGGTCCTTCGTTTACAGCCTCATGGACAACCGAAAAAGGTGACGACGGGAATGAGTATAAAATATTCATGCCGGCAATGGGTTTTCAGGTAGGCGTCGCAAGTTACTTCAACGATTTTATCGGACTTAAAAATTCTATGAATGTCTTTTTTCCATGGGAAATGACGGTTGAATCCGGTGCAGATTCATATAAATTTAAGGGATCAGACTTTTCCCGCCTTGTAGGCTTTGACGATACTTTTGGAGTGGTTATCAGTTTGATTAATACCGGCTTCTTTGAACTTCCGCTTTTTCTGGGCGCTCATTTTTCATTCTTATTTTTAAAATATAATGGCATATCAGAATCCACCGTATTGATAGGCGCTACCGGCAATCTCGCCGCCGAATTCCATTTTACCGATTCTGTATACCTTTCTATAGGTTCCGGCATTACCGCCGATTTTGTAAGTATTTCTGACGTTACCGTAGGTAGAACGAAAACTTACGGCGATCCGAATTATTCGACATTCGTGCTGGGAATCAATCCCTCAATCTGCATAGGGATCCAGTCGCCATAAGCATCCGGCGCTATTAACCTTTTCATGCAAATATTTTTTAAAAGATAGTCGGTTGCCAAAATAAACATACCCTGCTACAATAAGTACTAAAATATTCACAATCGTTCAGCCTTTGCTGAGCGGACTTTAATCAAAAGGAGTTTTGTATGGGTGCAAAACAAGTAAGTGTATCCGGCAAGTCATCTCTGGTATGGCTTGTTGGAACGGGGGCTGTCATAGGCGGGTTGGCTGTATTGCTCACAAAGTTTGGAAATCCGGCTAATATGGGACTTTGCGCTGCCTGTTTTCTTCGGGATGCCGCCGGAGCTTTGGGACTGGACGTTAATACAGCGCCGTCGTATTTAAGACCGGAAATTCTCGGGTTTTTATTGGGGGCATTCATTTTGTCCAAGTTAAGGGGTGAGTGGAAAAGTCAGGGAGGTTCCGCTTCTCTCTCGCGGTTTTTCATAGCCTTTTTTGTGATGATAGGCGCGCTTGTTTTCCTGGGCTGTCCGTTGCGTGTAATGCTGCGTCTTGGCGGCGGCGATTTAAACGCCCTTATAGGTCTTATTGGATTCGGTGCCGGTGTTGGTATAGGCAGTATATTTATCCGCAAAGGTTTTTCGTTTGGAGAAGTAAAAGTTCAAGGCATCGCCAACGGTTGGATTATGAGCGTCCTAGCGGTAGTGCTTCTGGTTTTTCTAATTGTAAAGCCCGCCTTTATCCGCTTTAGCGCAGCAGGTCCCGGCTCACAGCACGCGCCGGTTATCGTTTCTTTGGTATTTGCCATAATTATAGGCGCTCTCGTACAAAAAAGCGGGCTTTGTATGTCGGGCAGCATACGCAATATCGTACTTATAAAGAATCCAACGATGTTTTGGGGTTATCTGGCTATCTTTGTTATCGCACTCATAGGTAATCTTGTTCAGGGCAGCTTTAAGTTAGGATTTGAAGGTCAGCCCATAGCACACACCAATGCCCTCTTTAACTTTTTAGGGCTCGCGTTGGTAGGATACGGCTCAGTGTTATTAGGCGGCTGCCCGTTACGTCAAATCATCATGGCAGGGGAAGGCAACTCCGATTCAGGAATCTGTATTTTGGGATTTATAGTTGCCGGAGCCACCGCACACAACTTTGGCATCGCCGCTTCGCCCGCCGGTGTACCCTTAAACGGCAAAATCGCCGTGATAATCGGTATACTCGTGATTACAGTTTTTGCCTTTTCGTATACGAAAAAATCCGCAGCAAAAGCCTAGTGAACGGGCATACAGATACTGTATTGTTTACCTTTGAAACGATAAGCGCTGCGTTGAATTGCGAGCTTGTTATCAAAGGTTTGAAAAAGCTGGGGGCTGAGCAAACGATAATTGGGGGGTGCCGGGTAATTCCGGTTCCCCGAAAACTTGAGGCATCATGTACATACGCGATTGTTGCAGAGACCGGGGACATTACCGGCCTCTGTACATCGCTTGGGGCAAAAGGTGCGAATTACAAAAAAGTGTTTCGCTTTGTCGGCGAACAAGATTTTGAGGAACTATAGAAATTTACAAAAGAAATCATCGCACGGAAATTGAAGCTGTAAACATCAGATTAAAAGGAGATCGCTATGTTTGAATCCGACAACCGGCAGTTGCCGGAAATTTTTGAATCTTTTTCTGATGCCCGCAAGCAGGGCTTTATCGCCATGAAAAATCTAAAAGAACAAGGCAAGGGAGTTGTGGGAACTTTTTGCACCTATGTGCCGGTGGAGATTTTTTTGGCAGCCGGGCTTGTACCGGTGGGGCTGTGTTCAACCAGTGATGAAACCATAGGCGTGGCGGAAAAAGTTCTTCCCCGCAATCTCTGTCCCCTAATTAAGGCTTCCTACGGGTTTGCCGCCGCCGATAAATGTCCATATATGTATTTCTCCGATCTGGTGGTTGGTGAAACAACCTGCGACGGGAAAATAAAGATGTACGAGCTTCTGGGAAAAATAAAAGATGTATATGTGATGGAACTTCCCCACAGCCAGCAAAGCCCATCCTCCCGCGCACTCTGGATGGAAGAAATAAAACGTCTAAAAACAAGGGTGGAAGAAAAATTCGGCGTACAAATCACTGTAGAAAAACTGCGCCAAGCAATAAAGGAGCGCAACAAAGAACGGGCGCTGCTAAAAAACGTGTATGAACTTTCTGTGATTAGCCCTCCTCCCCTCTCAGGCTTACAGCAGCTTCAAATTCTGTTCGGCGCTCAGTTCAAATTCAACCACGAACAAAAAGTACAGGAACTGGAAGAAACCATAAACAAGATTACTAACGAATACCAAAATGGGAACCGTCCTGTTTCTGCGGAGGCTAAGCGTATTATTGTAACCGGTTGTCCTATTGGCGGCGTTACGGAAAAGTTCACCCGCATAATTGAGGAAAGCGGCGGTGTTGTGACGGCTTATGAAAACTGCACCGGAGCAAAACAATTCGATAGGCAGGTTAATGAGACTGCCGACCCATACGAAGCCCTCTGCGACTATTACCTCAATGTAGGATGCAGCGTGATGAGTCCAAATCCCAACCGTCTTGAACTGCTGGGACGGCTATGCGATCAATTCAATGCCGACGGGGTACTCGAAATGGTATTGCAGTCATGCCATACCTACGCCATAGAATCGTATACCATCGGGGAATTCCTTAAATCCCGAAATATACCCTTTATGAGCATGGAGACCGATTATTCCACAGGAGACACGGAGCAGCTTAAAAACCGCATAGCCGCCTTTATTGAGATGTTGTAAAGTAACAGTTATGAGTACGGAGGTAATAACGGCCGGTGTTGATATAGGATCGCTTAGTACCAAAACGGTAATCTTTTCCGGCAATAAAATCGCCGGTTCAAGCATCATACAAACCGGTATAAACACCGTTGAAAACGGCGAAAACGGGCTTAAAACGGCGCTTGCAAACGCAAATGCCATTAAACAAGAGGATTTACAATTTATTGCGGCAACCGGTTACGGACGTATCTCTGCGCCGTATGCTCAAAAAACAATTACAGAAATTACCTGTCATGCGCGCGGAGTACATTTTATGCACCCCGCCGCCCGTACAATTATTGATATGGGCGGACAGGATTGTAAGGCGATACGGCTTGACGAAGACGGCAATGTAACCGATTTTGCCATGAACGATAAATGCGCGGCAGGCACAGGACGATTTCTTGAAGTTATGGCAAATGTATTTAAAGTGCCGCTGGAAGATTTAGGACCGCTCGCGCTAAAAGCAACGGAATTACTTTCCATATCAAGTACCTGCACAGTATTTGCCGAATCCGAAACTATATCACTTCTTGCGCGCGGCGAAAAACCGGAAAATATTATTTTAGGAATTCATCATGCAATAGCAAACCGTATAAACAGTATGTTCGCCCGCATCGGTATCGAAAACGATGTATTTTTTTCGGGCGGTGTTGCAAAAAATACCGGCATGAGAAACGCGCTTGAAGAAGTTATGCACATAACACTTGCAGAGCCGCGTTACGATCCGCAGCTTGCCGGAGCCTTAGGCGCGGCGATCATCGCACAAGAATTGCTTACAAAGCAAAAGAAAAAGGAGGGCGGGCAATACCGCGCTCTGTAATTATTCCTGCTATCAAGCTGTTATCCGTTACGTCAAATGCGGGATTGAACACTTTAACACCGTTAGGCGCCATGCGGCTTTTGTACCACATCTCAGTTACTTCGTCTGCCGGACGCTGCTCTATAACTATATCCGCGCCGGTTTTTATTGAAAGATCGATTGTTGATGTAGGCGCACAAATATAAAACGGAATGTTATAATGTTTGGCTAGGATTGCAACGCCCGATGTTCCTATCTTGTTTGCCGCATCTCCGTTAGCCGCAATTCTATCCGCGCCTACAAAGACAATATCTATCCAGCCGTTTTTCATTACCTGCGATGCCATATTGTCGCAGATTACAGTTGTATCAACGCCGTCCGCAGAAAGTTCGTAGGCGGAAAGCCGCGCTCCCTGCAAAAGCGGGCGTGTTTCATCGGTAAATACCCTAAAATTCATTCCGCGTTCCCGCCCAAGATGAATAGGGGCAAGCGCTGTTCCATAGCGGACTGTTGCCAGTTGACCCGCGTTACAATGCGTAAGAATACCGCATCCGTCTTTAAGCAGGGTAAGCCCGTGTTCACCTATGGCGCGGCACATTGCAACATCTTCGTCACGTATCTTTACAGCCTCGCCGTGCAGGATTTTTTTTATCTGTTCTACAGGTTTATCATTGTTTTGAAGGGCGGCATTTTCCATACGGTTTAACGCCCAAAAAAGATTTACTGCGGTGGGGCGTGCGGATGCCAAATAATCTTTCGCTTTTTTTAATTTGTCAAAAAATATAGAAGTGTCGTTTGTGTTAATCTGCAGAGCCGTAAGATAAAGCCCTATTGCCGCCGCAACGCCTATAGCAGGCGCTCCGCGCACCTGCAGCAAATAAATAGCTTTGTGTATATCTTCAATTTTTGTCAGGCGGAGTATTTCCACATTTCCGGGTAATTTTGTCTGGTCTATAATAACAAGCTCATTTTTTTCATTATCTAACGCGACAGTATCGTAGTGTAATATGTTACCGCTCATTATTTGTCTTTAAATTTTGCAAGGACATCATCTATGCCGCCCGCCATAAAGAAGGCGGATTCCGGTATCTTGTCGCATTCGCCGTCAAGTATCATTTTAAAGCCGCGTATGGTCTCGCTTACAGGCACATAACGTCCTTCGATTCCGCTGAATTTTTCTGCGACAAAGAAGGGCTGGCTAAAGAAACGCTGCACTTTGCGGGCGCGTCCGACCACTTGTTTGTCCTCGGCGGAAAGTTCATCCATGCCGAGTATCGCGATGATGTCCTGCAATTCTTTGTAGCGTTGAAGTGTCTGCTGGGCGCGGCGCGCCGTGTCGTAATGCTCCTTGCCGACTACGGCGGGGTCAAGGATGCGCGATGTTGAGGCTAGTGGGTCTACAGCCGGATATATGCCTAGTTCCACGATCTTGCGGTCGAGTACCGTTGTGGCGTCCAAGTGGGCAAAGGTAGTTGCCGGGGCGGGGTCGGTTAGGTCGTCGGCAGGTACGTATACTGCCTGAACGCTGGTAATGGAGCCTTTTGATGTTGACGCTATGCGTTCCTGCAGTGCGCCCATCTCGTTTGCAAGGGTGGGCTGATAGCCTACGGCGCTGGGTATGCGTCCGAGCAATGCCGAAACTTCCGCTCCGGCTTGTATAAACCTGAAAATATTGTCGATAAAAAGCAGCACATCCTGCCCGGACTTATCGCGGAAATGTTCCGCCATGGTAAGACCGGAAAGGGCAACCCTCATGCGCGCGCCGGGCGGTTCGTTCATCTGCCCGAAGACCAGCGCCGTCTTTTTTACAACGCCGGACTCCGTCATCTCGTTCCAGAGGTCGTTTCCCTCGCGGCTGCGCTCGCCTACGCCGGAAAACACGGAATAGCCCGAATGTTCCGTGGCGATATTGCGGATCAGCTCCATGATGATAACTGTCTTGCCTACGCCCGCTCCGCCGAAAAGTCCGATTTTTCCGCCTTTTGCATAAGGGGCTATAAGGTCTATAACCTTGATCCCTGTTTCAAAAACTTCCGTCGCGGGTTTTTGTTCCGCAAAAGACGGCGCGGCACGGTGTATGGACTCGTAGGTATCGCAGGAAAAGCTGCCTAAGTCGTCTATCGGCTCGCCCGTAACGCTGAACATTCGTCCAAGCACCTGTTCGCCTACGGGTACGCGAATCGGGTAGCCGGTATCTACGGCATCAAGACCGCGTAAAAGCCCCTCGGTCGCCGACATAGCCACACAACGCACTCTGTTGTCGCCAATATGCTGTAAAACTTCCAGCACAACCCTGCGTTCTGCCGCTTCCTTTTCCGAAGGCGCGGTTACCTCCAGAGCGCTAAGAATTGCGGGTACCTGCCCTTCTTCAAAACGCACATCAACAACAGGACCTACTATCTGTGTAATTTTACCTACATTTGGCATAAAATCCCCTTAATTATTCCATCAATGCCGCTGAGCCTGAGACTATTTCAGTTACTTCTTGAGTTATTCCCGCCTGACGTACACGGTTATAAAAAAGCTGTTGTTTTGTAAGCATATCGCTGCCGTTGCGGGATGCCTCGTCCATAGCGCTCATTCTTGCGCTCTGCTCACTGGCATAAGCCTCGACAAGACAACCATAGATAACACCCTTTATATACAAGGGCACCAGCGCCTTGAAGACATCCATCACGCTTGGTATATATTCAAACTCATCTTTTTTTCTCTGTTCCTTAGTACTGTCGTAAAACGGCGTATCAGAAATAGCCGTCCGCATTTTATCTTCGTCTAAAGGCAGAACAAGCCTCATGGAAGGCACTAGTTTTAAGGCGCTGTACATGTGTGTATATACAACACGTACCTCGTTAAACACCCCCCAATCAAACTGGGAGAGAACATATCCAGATATTTCCTGAGCGTCTTCCACAGTTGGGATGGCTCCGCCGAAGGTAAAACTTTCCAAAACCATGTAAGGGGAGTTTACAAAGTAACGCTGACCAACATTCCCCACCAAAATAAGCACGGGATTTTTTACTTCTTCGCAGAGTTTAAGTACATAACGGAAAATATTCGCATTATACCCGCCGGCAAGCCCTTTGTCGCTTGTGATAATGACGATAGCGCAACGGCCCTTTTCATTTTTTTGAAAATATCCGCTTGTAACCTTGCCTGCGCTATGGAGGAGGTCTCTCATCGTCTTTTGTATGCGGGTAAAGTAAGGCTCCGTGTCCTCCAGCAGTCTGCGTCCTTTGCGCAGCTTCGATGTGGAGATCAGGTTCATAGCTTTGGTAACTTGCAGGATTTGGCTTATCGCCTTCATTCTAAACCGAACATCGCGTAGATTTGCCATATTCGTATTTTAATGAAGGCGGTAAACCTTGTCTAGCGAAATAGACCCAAAACAGCGGGTGTTACATTAAGCAACGTAGCTGTGAAGCACTTGCTGTCTTTTGGGGTGCCTTAGGCGTTTTATCGCCTTTTTCTCGATCTGCCTTATGCGTTCTTTTGTAAGATGGAATTGATCGCCTATCTCGCGCAGGGACATCTTTGCCGAGTCGCCTATGCCGAAGCGGCAGCGTATTACATCGGCTTCTTTTTTGTCCAAGGTTCCAAGAACGGATTCAATATCATCACGCAGAATGCTCTGTTCGGCATACTCGTAAGGGGTTTGATAGGCTTCGTCTTCAATATGATCCGCAATTATCGTAGAATCACCTGTTGAATACAGCGGCATATCAAGAGAAATCATGTCACGGCTGACATTCATCAACATGGAAACATGAGTTTCGTTCATATCCAAAATACGGGCAATTTCTTTTATTTCTGATTCGCTTCCACCCTGTACTTCGTTTCTTGTCGTCTGTATACGAACAAGTTCGTCGGCACGGTTCATCGGGAGCCTTATCATTCTTGATTTTTCACAAATTGCCTTCAGTATTGACTGACGTATCCACCAAACGGCGTAGGATATAAAATGATACCCCTTATCAACATCAAAACGCTCGACCGCGTTGATAAGCCCTATATTACCCTCACTAATGAGATCGGAAAGAGGCAAGCCTTGACCTTGATAGCGCTTTGCCACATTAACAACAAAACGTAAGTTGGATCTGACAAGTTTGTCTAATGCTTCTTTACTGCCTGCAGCCGCCTCGCGGGCTATACAATCCTCTTCCTCTCGACTTAAAAGCGGTATTTTACTAATCTCCTTTAAGTAGATCGACAGTATATTTTCGTCATTAGAGCATTCCGTTACACAGTCAGTTCGCTTTTCTCTTTTGTTCATAAATGCCTCCATACTATCTAAGATTAAGCACAAACTGTGCCAAGTTCTTTACACCTTTAACATACAAAGGTTTTTCTATCTAACTTATTATTCGGTAACAAGTTAGTAAAACTATAAGCAAATATTGTTACGATTAGCCCGATGCGAGCCGTTTGTCATATTTGTATCAAAATGACACGGTAGGAAATAAGACTTTGATATATGTTTCATAATGATACACTAGTAACAAAAACTTTATAATGTTATTTTATTTTTATATGAAGTACTTTGCGGCACAGGTTAAAACCAGAAGCGAAGAAAAGTATATCAAATTATTTAGGGCTATATACCCCCAATACGGTATCAATCTTTACTTTCCGCTGCGTGAGATGAGAGAGAGACGGGAAGGCGTGGTGGTTCCCAAAAGACTGCCGGTTTTTCCCGGTTATATTTTTGTTGAACTTGACGATGAAGAAGATATTGTTTTTTTTGCGCGTGACTTTAGAAAAATTGACGGCTTTTACCGCTTTTTAAAATCAAATATTGATATTCGTCCTCTGGAAGGGCGCGATCTGGAATTAGCGCTTCATTTTATAAAAAAACGTAATGCGGTAGCAGGTGTCTCTAAGGTGTATTTTAATGAGAATGATAAGATTGTCGTTGTATACGGAGCATTGCAGGGGCTGGAAGGTCAGATTGTTAAAATTGACAAACGTAAAGGGAGGGCAAAAATAAAGATGGATTTATGCGGAGAGGGGTTTCTGGTGGATTTAGCTTTTGAAACTATAGCAATGCCTTCTAAAAATAAACTTTCATCTTAAAATTTTACAATGCCGAATAATAAATCACGAAAATCACGGCGTCTTTATATAATAGGGGCAGGTTTTGCCGGACGTACACTTGCGAACGAGATAAAAACAAAATCCGTTTTTGGTAAGGTCGCGGCTTTTTTAGACGATGACCTTGCAAAGATTGGAAAAAATGTTGACGGTATTCCGGTTTTGGGTCCTATACGGGATGTGGCAAACCTTTTAAAAACAAAAAGCGCCGACGAAGCTGTTATCGCAATGCCCGAAGCATCCGGCGATTACCTAACAGAACTTTACGGAGTGTTAAAAGCCGCCGGTTTTGAGCGGATAAAGATACTGCCCGGTATATCTCAAATTATCGAAGGCGATCCTCATTTAATTCAAACAAGATCGATAAACCCGCAAGACCTTCTTGCCCGAACGCCTGTGGCTATCAACTTGAAGGAAAGCCTTGCCTACCTGCGTGGTAAGCGGGTGCTTGTTACCGGAGCGGGCGGCTCCATAGGCAGTGAACTTTGCCGTCAGTTGCTGTCGGGCGGCGTTCAGCGGCTATACCTATTCGGGCATGGGGAAAATTCAATATTCCAGATTGACAGGGAGCTGCGTATTCTGCGTGACGAAGGAGTAGGCGAAAAAACTACGCTTGTGCCGGTGATAGGCGATGTTATAGACAGGGAATATGTTGATTATATAATAGGCAGGCTCAAAGCGGACGCGATCTTTCATACTGCGGCTTATAAACACGTTCCGCTAATGGAGGAAAATCCTGTCGCCGTTATCGGGAATAATGTTTTCGGCACGGAAAATTTGGTTTACGCGGCACGGAAACATTCGGTAAAACGCTTCGTCCTTGTAAGCACAGACAAGGCGGTAGAGCCTGCCTCCGTTTACGGAGTTTCAAAATATCTTTGCGAGCGTATAGTACTGGATGCCGCAAACCATAAAAACGCCGTAGGGACAAACGAATCAAACTTTATGGTTGTACGTTTTGGTAATGTACTGGGGTCGCGCGGTTCCATAGTTCCCCTCCTTCAAAAGCAGATCGAGAAAGGAGGACCGGTTACCATAACTCACCCGGAAATGAAACGGTGGTTTATGACGATACCGGAAGCCTGCTCACTGGTGCTTAAAGCGGGCGGCGTTGGGGAAAACGGGCGGCTATACATTTTGGATATGGGTGAGCCTGTCCGTATAAAGGATATGGCTGAACAGATGATACGGTTTTACGGCTATGAGCCGGAGGTCGATATAAAAATAGAAATCATCGGGCTGCGTCCGGGCGAAAAAATTGACGAGCATCTGTGGTCGGTTGATCATGAAATACCGGAAAATACACAGTTCAGCCATATACGGCGCATAGAACAAATAAATCCGCAAAAACAACAGCTTGACATTGAGTCGATAATGGCAAAATTACGTCCTATTTGTTTTTTTGATCCAAAAGAAAGCAAAAAATACCGCGACGGCGGGATACTTCGCTCGATACTGCGTGAGGCGCTTCCAACCCTGCCTGATACCGTTAAAAATGAAGAAGTATATTGACTTGTGCTTGATATAGCCAAAATGTTACCGTATAACACGCGGTATTAAACCGTTCCGCAAAAAATAAACCGGGGAAAAAGATGATTGTTGTTTTATCAAAAGATGTTGCGCCTCACGATAAAGAGATGGTGCGCTCATATTTACGCGACCACGGCTATTCCGTACGCGATCAGGAATTCGGCGGCAGCGAGCTTTTAGGCGCTATAGGTAAGGGCTTGACCGATCTTCATGAGCTTAGTCTGCTGCCCGGAGTTGAACGGGTTGCCGCTACTTCAAAACCTTATGAGCTGGCTTCACGGGAAACAAAGAGCGAGGATACTATAGTGTCCGTGGGACAGGTCAAAATAGGCGGCGCTAGAATATCCGTTATAGCCGGTCCCTGTGCGGTGGAAAGCCTTGAGCAAATAATGGAAACAGCCGCCCGTGTAAGGGAATCCGGCGCGGTGATCCTGAGGGGAGGCGCTTTTAAACCCCGTACAAGTCCCTACGCTTTTCAGGGCTTGGGCATGAAAGGCTTGGAATTTATGAAACAAGCCGGTGAAAAATACGATATGCCCATTGTAACTGAGGTGGTTTCACCGGAATTGGCGTCCGACATGAAGGATTTAACGGATATGTTCCAGATCGGCGCCAGAAATATGCAG
>BNVA01000030.1 GCA_025997755.1 Spirochaetia bacterium
AATAACCCAAGAACACAGTTTGGGTTTTCCCATTTCCGTCAACGAAGAGCGCAGAAAGCGAATGCGGAAAATTAAGTCCGTAAACCTGCACCTGTAAGGATTTGACAGCACCTACATTTTTGACTACACCGTATCCGTTTTCAAAACGTGATGCCGTTGTGTTAAAATTAGGCTGTTCCGCAGGGGCGGTAACTATGCCTTGCTCGTCGGCAGAGTCAAAATCATAAGCCGGAATATCAAAAGGCGGTTTAATCAAAGCCCATGAATTGTAGTATGATACGGGAAAGTGTATCCGTACGCCCATTACATTTTCAAATTGTTTCGATGGTACAACTTTTGTATAGCTTAGTACATCATTCGTAACAGTCCTCGAAGATGAGGAAAGCTCAACAAACCAGTTCGGGATAGCAAGCGAGGACTTCATTACCTGCTTTTGCTCTTGCGTAAAGCTATTTCCCGCCGTGTTGGAAAAATCTATCGTAGTTTGACGATTTTGCGGGATTATGTTATCCTGATCCATAAGAATATCGGGAACGAGCAAGGAAAAGTCAATCAAGACCTTTTCTTCCGCAAAAACCAACCCCACCGTCCATAAACACACTGCAATTAAAACGAATATCCGCTTCATTTATTGCTCCTTTATCGTTTATCAATTAATGAATTCCGCAGGCAAAAGCCATTACGGTTGCAATTTTAAATATCATTATACAGATTAAAAAATTTGTCAATATCCCTTTAGCAATTATCCTTAAAAAAATCAAAAATCAAAAAAAATTTCGTTACCATCTATAAATATCCTAATATTCTTTACAAATGGAAAATTGCGCTTTAGGCATTCTTCTATGGTTTTAAAGCCCGTTTTTAGCTCTACGCCTTCCTCCGCATGAATAGCCGCCTCCTGCGATAATCCTAAATACACTGTGTTATCCCTTAAAAGCACGGAATTTAACGCGCTGTCCTTGTTTAACAGCGGTGCATTTTCCATAGATGAGGGGCCTAAAACGATTTCTTCCACGTAGCGGGTAATATCCATTTCCCTTGAATGGGTTCGGGATAAAAGCCTCTCCTCTACAACTTCTTTACCGCTTTTTAAATCAAAAAAGACAGCGGTACGCCTTGCCCAGCCGGACACAAGGAAGTCAATTAACGCTATAACGCATAGAGCGGCAAGCAGGGTAAGCCTGAAATATTTAATTTTCTTTATGAAAGCCGGAATTTTTTGCCAAATTGGGCTGAAAATCCGAATAAATCGCTGTATATCAAAATTTTTTATTACGCGCAGCATACGTTTAGATAACTATACTACCAATTTACCGGTGAAAAAAAAAGAGCGCGGAATGCAGAGAGAAGTTGATAGAAATTAGTCACAGGTTTGGTTAAAAAGGCAAAGCCCTATTAAATCCCACACCTGCATAAAATGATGATGTAAAATTATCATCAAAATATTGTTTATATCCGCCATGTAAATAAAACCACTTAAATGAATATAAGAGACCGCCTTGTAATACAAAACCACCTTCACTATATTGGGAATTATGTATCCAGAGAGTTCCACCGTCATACTCCTTACTTTGGGAATAAACACGAGAATCATAGTAATAAGTATTGTGTAAAGTATCAGCTTCCATAAGGAAAAATCCTATACCAACATCGAGAAAAAAATTATTCAATAACCTACGATACATACCAACATCTATATCAAGAAAGAAGTTATAATTTATGTCCAGCACTACTTCTCTATCCATAACATCCGGGATATATCCTCCTGGCAGTTTTGAAGGATTTGGGGCCCAAATGCTTCCAGATATATTCCACCCCCAGTTATTGTTGATTGCCCCAACTCTAAGTCCAAACGGAATTCTTGGATTAAAGACATAGCCAAAAGCTAATTTAATAGCATTATCACCGGCTATCCAGCTACTGAATTTATCCTTTATTCTTTCTTGTTTTCTCCGTTTTTCTTCCTGTTTTCTCTGTTTTTCTTGTATCGCTGCTTGCTCTGCTTGTGCTATCCGTAACGCCTCTGCTTGCTCTGCCGCAGCCTGCCGCTTGGCTGCTTCTTCCGGCAGGGCGTAATGCTCAGCCTGTGTTAAAACCCGCATATAGCCGGTTTCGTTGACTGTTTCAGATGGTATTTTGTTTACGCTTACAATTTTAACATTTAGCGGCGGCGTATAATCTTTGATGTTTACCTTACGAAAGGTTGCTTCTCTGCTTACTTTTGCGGGAGGAGTAATCATTCTATCGCCGGAATTAAAACTGATATTTCCGCTGGTAAGGGTAAAGTTATCGGTGCCTATGGTTTTGCCCTTGCCGTCAATAATTGCGGCAACAACGGCAAAAGCAAAACTGCGGTTTCCGCCGAATACCACCGCCGCCGGTTCAGGATATTTACTTCCGTTGATCAGCGGCCAGCCGGTAAAATCCCATGTACTCCGCTGTCCTGTAGCTTCAAGCCCGCTGATAAGATCGTTGATAACTTTGAACGCCGCTTCCGCAGGCGGTAATTCTACGGTAAAAGAAAAATCGGCGGTGGCGTTCGCATAATCGGTATCGCCAATCTGTCTTAATACCGGATCGTAGACTATATCAAAGGGCATGTGGTTTTTATAAAAAGCCGCGCAGTCTTTCAAAATGGCGATCCATGCATTACGTTGCGCAATTTGATTGCGGACATTCTGACCTAGATCACCGCCTGAAATCCGTGAAGACAGCAAATTTAGACGCCCTGCAGTCTCCGCCGATGAGGGGTCTACGGCGGCGGCTTGGTAGAAATATGACAGGGCTTCCACCGCATTGCCGCTCTGCTGGGCGCTGATACCCTTTGCAAGAGCGGTTTGGGCATCCGTGTTGGCGGTAGTTCCTGTTTGTAGTTCCCGTTTTCCCGTGCCGGTAAGCTGTACGCCCATCTTTGCCAGCAAGTCCGCGCCGGCTTCATTGATCACCGTTCCTCCGCGCAATTCCGCTGCCGTGCATGTTTTTGTAAAAGACGCGCGGACGGTTCCCGTCTCAAGGGCGGTAATAGATAACTGTACGGAAAACGCATCGCCGCGTAATTTTTCTAGGCTGCCCGCAAGGATGTACTGAGCGTTGGTCAGGTTACCGATTTTGATATAATCGGCATCGGAAAAGTTGCCCGAAAGTGACAAATTCTGTTCCCCTTCCACCTTGTCCATGTTCTGCCGGTCAATGATAGTCATGGCGGAATATTTGTTGAAGTTTCCTGTAAGCATACCTTGTACATAGAACGGCAGCCATGCTTCATCGGCGGCAAGGTTCTTTCCTGCCGGAGCCGCGATTGCAAGGCGTATCCCCCGCCCGCCATCGCCAGTATACAAATCGGCGGCGTAGAGAGGGAGGGAGAGGGCTAAAAGACCGACTATGGTTATTGATTTTTTCACTTTGACTCCTCCTCCTTATTCCTTAATACCATGTAGCAATCCTTATATACCCCTTCTCGGCGGCAGTTTCTGCGGACATACCGTCAATTTTTGTAATCTTTATTGTAGTGTTTTCGGTTAGGTCATTGGCGTTTACGTTTGGAAACTTGAAAACATATATAGAATTCAGCGGAGCTACGACGCTACGATCACCGGAAGAAAAATTTATGAGAAAGATTTTTAGTGTAATACTTCCCTGTGCGATAGTTTTTCCATCCCCATTAACGATTTCCGCATCCACTTTAAAACTGAATTCACGCTTTCCTGCGAATACCACCGCCGCCGGTTCACGCGGCTGTACGTCCAATAGCGGCCATCCGTCAAAGCCCCATTTGCGGCGGTTTCCGGTCTGCCCAAGCCGGCTCAAAAGGTCGTTTAAAACCCTAAAACCTGAATACGAAGGCGCCAAAGCTATACGGAAAGACAGGTCTACCGTTTGCTTTACAAAATTTATCTCCCCTTCGGATAAATGCGTTTCGTATAATATTTCAAAAGGCGGATGATCTTTATAAAAGGCGGCACATTCCTTGAACAAATTGAGCCATGTCATTCGTGCCTGATAGTCGTTCTGTACCGCTTCGCCGATGTTGCCGCCGGTTATGTTGGTGGTAAGACTGTTGAGCCGTCCTGAGGCTTCGCTAAGAGCGGGATCGAAGGAGGCGGCTTGGTAGAAATACGTTAGTGCTTCTATCGCGCTGCCGCTTTTTTGGGCGGTGATACCACGCGCAAGTGCGGTTTCCGCTTCGTTGGAAACCGCTTGTCTGTTTAGGATGGCTTGCCTCTCAGTTTCATTAAGTTCTACACCCATTCCGGCGAGCAATTCCACCGTCGCCTCGTTGATGATTTTGCCCTGCCTAAGGTCTGCGGCGGCGCAATTTTTGGTAAAGGAAGTACGGCGTTCTCCTGTTTCCGTATTTGTAATACCCAACTGAACGGAAAATTCATTTGCCGAAAGTTTTATAATTGTCCCTGCCAGCAAGTACTGAGCATTGGTCAAACCGCCTATTTTGACATAATCCTTGTCGGAATAAGCTCCGCTTGCAGACCGCTCCTGTTCTGCCAGCAAGGTATCCAAATTCTGCCGGTCAATGATGGTCATGGCTGAATATTTGGAAAAGGTATCGTTTAATCTACCCTGGGCAAAGGCAGAAAGATAATTATCAGCGGCGGTGAAATTACGGGCATCCGGCGCTAAAACTACAAGGCGAATACCCTGTCCGCGATTACGGACATCAGTCCAAAGCCCGGCAGAATTTTTCGCCATCTTATAACCGGAACTTTCAGCCTGAGCAGCATTTTTTCTTCCACCCGCAAAGGCTTTTGCACAGAAAAGAATCAGCAATAATCCCACAAAAACCCTTTTTATCATAATAAATCGTATCGGTCTATAATCTATAGACCGATACGATTTTTGTCAAGTAAATCAATCTTATAGTCTAATAAGGTGTAGACCGTTAAGGGCTAGACTTTAGTTTTCTTTTATCGAGATTTGGGAGGCAAGGATGCAATATGGGAGGACAAGAAATAAAAGACACCTTGGCTAGGAATATCAAATCTCTTAGGCTTAGCCGTCAGTTGTCGCAGGCAGATTTAGCCGAAAAAGCCAATATTTCGATAACTTTTTTGAGCAACATTGAACGGGGAAACAAATGGCCGTATGTCGAAACCTTGTCAAACATAGCAATGGCGCTAAATGTAAATTTTTATGAGCTTTTTAATCCAAAAACAACACACGAGGCTGCCCGTGAACTTTTAATACGCTTTTCAGAAGACATTACAAAGAATGTTACGGAAACACTACAAACCATTTACAGCCGTTACGAAATATGAACTTTTCTATACGTTTTCATTTATCACTTAAAAATTGGGATTTTTACAAAGAAGCTCAAACGTTGCCTGATTATCCACTATATAGTGTTCAAGATTGGGCACCTGTCCAATTCCCTGTAAATTTCATAGCAAACGCTGCTCTAAATTTGGCACTTTATTTTAAATAATAATCCTGTAAAGCCGGATTTGGTACAATGTTATTTCCGTTAGTCAATATTTATGAATTATCAAAAAACAGTAAAACAAATCTTATAAATCGTACTAATTCATAAGAAGTTGATAACATCTATCAAACTAACTTTACAAGCATGGCAATTTACCGCAGAATACTCGTCATGCTAATAAAAAGGGCTGCCGTGTTGGGCTGCTGTATGGGGGTTAGCAGGGCATTGGATTTGGCAGAGGATGCCTGCAGAAAACACGCCGGTTTAAGGCTTTTTACGCTTGGCGCTCTTATTCACAATAAACGGGTTTTGAAGGCGCTCGAAAAGCGCGGGTGGACGATTATTGATGAAAATGAGAAGCCGAAAAGCCTTGATAACTCCATTGTTATAATAAGGGCGCATGGTATAAGCCCCGGCACACAAAAAAAACTTGAACAAAGCGGGGCGGTTATAATTGACGCTACCTGTAAAAAAGTTAAGGCGAGCCAGTTAAAAGCACAGGAATTATCTAAAAAAGGTTTTGAAATCTTCATTGCGGGTGAGGAAAAACATGCGGAAGTGCGCGGTATATGCGGGTATGCGCCCAAAAGTATGGTTGTCCGTGATAAAAAAGAGGCGGAAACCGCTGCAAATAGACTTTTTATGCAAAATCCAAATGCGGCTGCCGCGCTTATTGGTCAAACTACTATTTCCAAGACCGAATTTAACGCAATTAAAGATGAGATTGTGCGGTTTTTCCCTAATTTGAGCGTTTTTAATACGATTTGTAAGGCGACGACGGAGCGGCAGGAGGCTCTTGCCGTGTTATGCGGCGAGGTTGAAGCGGTTTTGATAATAGGCGACAGGGAATCGGCAAATACCCGCAGGCTTCTTGCAATAGCAAGCGAAAAAAACAAACCGGCTTGGCTTGTGGAATCCGCCTGTGATATACCGCCGGAGATATTTTCTTACCGTTCTGTCGGCATAAGCGCCGGAGCGTCCACCCCCGATGAGTTCATAACCGAAATTACCGGGTGCCTTGAAAAATCGTGAGAAAAAGAACAGGCTTTAACTATGAAGCTGGTTTGTCTTGATTTAGAGGGTGTCCTTGTGCCAGAAATATGGATAGCGTTTTCCGAAGCTGCCGGTATACCGGAATTACGGCGGACGACACGCGATGAGCCTGACTACGACAAGTTGATGGCGTTCAGACTGGACATACTTACACGCAATAAGTTAAAACTTGCCGACATTCAAAAGGTGATTGCCGGTATTGCCCCGCTACCGGGCGCGGCGGAATTTTCCGACGAACTGCGATCTAAAACACAGCTAATTATTCTTTCCGACACATTTGAACAATTTGCAAAACCGCTTATGCGGCAGTTAAAATTCCCTACGCTTTTTTGTAACGAGCTTTTGACTGCGGGCGATGGCAGCATTACGGGCTACAAGCTGCGTCAAAAAAACGGAAAAAAAGAAATTGTGCGCTCTCTTAAATCGTGCAATATAGATATTTTTGCGGCGGGCGATTCTTTTAACGATCTGGCAATGATAGAAGAAGCCGGACACGGCTGTCTTTTCCGCGCCCCCGATGCCATACGCGCCACGCACAAACACATTCCCTGCGTCGATGATTACAGCGCTTTTATGAAACATATAGATACATTTCTTACAGATTTATAAAAGAAAAGTTGATAATAAAAACCGGATTCTCCGCCTTCATAAGATGATAGGAGCCTGTTTTTTGCGACCGCGCTGCCGTTATGTGCCGTATTTGCGCATCTTCAATGTTCATTTTTTTTAAGAGGCGCGTGATTTCGGATAGTGTTTCCAAAGTTACGGTATTTACGACGATATGTGCCGCCTTGTTTTTACTGCGTATAACATCAAATATATTTTCTAATTCACCGCTTGTTCCGCCTATAAAAACGCTGTCCGGCGGCGGAAGATTTTCCAGTGCAGACGGTGCGCTTCCTTCGACAATTTCTATGTTATGAATTTTATGTTTTTCTCTATTTTGCCGGATTAACTCTACCGCATCACAATTTTTTTCTATTGCATAAACTTTTCCGTATACGGATTGTACTGCGGCGCAACATGAGACAGCCCCTGTTCCGGCACCTACATCCCAAATGATGGAATCCGGTTTCAAGTTTAATTTTGCAAGGCTTAATATACGCACTTCTTCTTTTGTCATAGGCACATCACCACGGATAAAATCAGAATCGTTAAAGTTCTTAATAGACATTTCAAGCGGCTCATCATTTTTAATGTAAACTACGCTTAACGGATCAAAATGATTTCCGGCAAGCTGTGCAGCTTTTCCGCCTGTGATCCTTTCGTTGTGGTAAGAAAGTTTTTCTCCCACACTCACATATAAGCCGCCTAGCCCGCAATCGACAAGTGTTTGGCAAATAACCTGCGCGGTAATTTTTGTATCGGTCAAGCAAAATGTTTTTTTGTTGTGCGATGCGAAACCCGTGATCTTATTTTTTGCACGTAATTCGGCAATGGCGCCGGAATTATTTTGAACAATGCCGTGCATGGATAAAAGAGCGCCGTCATCCCATGAAATACCAAGTATTGATGCAAAATATACTACAGCGCTTATTCCACAGTAAGTTTGCACATAACACGCGAGTTCATTTAACGGATCAATCAGCCTTTTAGCTCCCGAATAAAATCCTATATCGCCTGAAAGTAAAATACAAAATGTTTTTTCATCACTTTCTTTTATAAAATTGATGATCTTGTCTGCGGCAATAAGGGTAACACACTCTTTATCTTTTAACTCATCTTTGAAGGAAGCAAGCAGACGAGCTGCACCTATCACACAATCGGAATCTTTTATTGCGGAAACAGCCTCTACTGTTAACAGGCGGGAAGCTCCTGGTCCTGCGCCTATGATATGAACTGTTTTCATTTAAAAAAATCTTCCGCGCAATTAAGCGTTTCGTCAATTTCTTTTGATGTATGCGCGTAGGAAACAAACAATGCTTCAAATTGAGCCGGTGCGATATAAATGCCTCTGTCAAGATTATGATTAAAAAATGCCGCATAACGCTTGGTATCCGATGTAAAGGCGGTATCAAAATCTTTTACTTTTGTTTTTGTAAAAAACAGCGAACCTATTGAACCTATGTAATTTACCGTACACGGAATGTCTTTTTTTTCGATAATTGTTTTTAATCCGCAAAACAATTTTTTTGCAGATTCATTTATACGTGTGTATACATCACTGTTGTTCTTTAAAAAAGAAAGCTGCGCAATTCCGGCCGCCATAGCCACGGGGTTGCCGCTCAATGTTCCCGCCTGATATACCGGTCCCAAAGGCGAAATCAATTCCATAATATCACGGCGTCCGCCGTAAGCGCCTACAGGCAAACCGGCGCCTATTATCTTACCAAAGCAGCTTAGATCAGGCTTTACGCCGAAGTACTCCTGCGCTCCGCCTAACGACAATCTAAAACCTGTTATAACTTCGTCAAACACAAGCAATGCGCCGTATCTGTCGCATAACGCTCTTAAACATCTTAGAAAATCTTTTAGAGGAGGTACAACACCCATATTTGCCGCCGCAGGTTCAACAATTAAAGCGGCGATTTTATCGGGATATTTTTCAAACAAAGCGGCAGCACTGTCAACAGAATTAAAATCGGCTATAAGGGTATCGGCGGCAGCATTCGCGCTAACTCCGGCGCTGTCCGGCGTACTGCCGCTTAACAAACCTGATCCGGCTTTAACCAAAAGACCGTCCGAATGTCCATGATAACAGCCCTTGAATTTTATGATCTTGTCGCGCTTAGTATATCCCCGCGCTGCGCGTAATGCGCTCATGGCAGCTTCCGTGCCGGAATTTACCATGCGTACCATTTCAACGGACGGCACAAGAGAAGTTAAAAGTTTTGCCATAGTAACTTCGGCTTCCGTTGATGCGCCGTAACTTAAACCTTTTTCCGCCGCATTTATTACCGCCTCGCGCACAACGGCAGGATTGTGTCCTAAAATTGCAGGTCCCCATGAACAAACATAGTCGATATATTTATTGCCGTCGGCATCCGTCATATACGCGCCGTCCGCGCCCGCAATAAATACAGGTTCGCCGCCTACCGCACGGAATGCACGCACCGGACTGTTCACTCCGCCCGGCAGAAGTTTTACCGCCTGTTCATACAAGTCATGTGATTTACATCGTTTAACGCCGTTCATTTTTTACCTCTGTACAAGTTCTTCCCATTCCGAAGGTTCCAGCACATCTTTGTCGATCTGCATAAATATACGCCCTTGATCCCCCGGTATGGGATATAGCGTGTGCTGTATATTTAAATACGGCAGGCTTGCTCCGGGAATTGAGCTTTCCGTAATACCCGCGCGTACAAGAGTTGCAGGATCGCGCTCAATAGTATCCCAAGCCCGCGAAGATTCCGCAAATTCGCCTAACGCCTGCGCACGGTATGCGGAATTGCCGGTTCTTGCGCTTAACGCATTTAATGTTACGCCAAGATTATTTCTTGCAACCATCATTCTTTCAACAAGCTCCTTATGTTCAGGTCTTTCATTCGGCAATAGCATTGGAAAACGGTTTCTGTCATTTTCCAAAAGCTGCAAGAGTTTGTTGTAATAGCCCTGTGCGGCAAATATATCACTGCGCATATACGCTACGTTACCCATTGCGTTTAACAGGCGGCGGTTGAACGGCAGCGTACGGGAAACCGAAATAAAGCGGCTCATTGCGCGTTCATAGCTGCCTTCGCGGTAATACGCCGAACCAAGCCGGTACAGCACTTCGGGCGGCGCATAACCGTTCTGTTCCGATTGCAGATAAAACTTTATCGCCTCGTCGTAATTTCCCGATTTTGCAAAGTATTCAAGGTTGCCTAATTCGGCATAGAGCCGCCCGAATTCCGGCGCGGATGTTAACAGTCTGCGGTTGACGGCATCTTCAAAAAGAAGAACGCCCTTAGCCAAAGACTCTTCGGCAGGAATGAATTCACGTCCGTTAATCATAAGTGATGCAAGACGCTGCTGTGTGTCGATCCTGTAGCGCATACGCTTTGAAGATTCCGCGCGGGCATTGTCGAACAAGGCTGCTGCTGTCTCAAGAGTTTGGCGTTCTTCCAAACGGGCATTGTAGTTATGGTAGTATCTTGCAAGATGATAGTGACTTTCCGGCAGGCTGTAATCTGTTTTTACCGCACGTAACAATACATCTTTAATGCCTTCAATATGTTCGATATTTTCGTCGGGAACATCCTTTGATATTTCAAAACGTTTATCAAGCAAATATCCGCCTAACTCGGCAAGAGATGCCGCCCTGATCTTGCTTTTTGGGTTTTTCATAAAATAATTCTGCAGGGGAAGCGTATCTGCAAGTTTGTCGGAGCGTATAAAATAGATCATCATACGCTCCATTATTGAATCTGTTTGTCCGTAGTACAAAACAACTTTTGCATAAGCATCTCTAGCCTGCTCATAACGTGAAGGATCAATCTCACCCCATTCAAGGTTTATATCGCCTAACGCCAAAAGTCCGTCATAATCGTTTAATTTATAATCCAATATATTTGAGCGTATGATCTTGTCCGCTTTTTCATAGTTGCGTAAATTTTCACTTTCCATAAAGGCATAATCAAGAGCGCCTTTTTTATCACGCGGATACCAATATAAAAGCTCATCGTACTTTTCTTCGGCAAGAAGATACTGTCTTTCATTTTTAAACTTTTCCGCGTATTTATAAAACCAGTCTTTTACCCGCCTAACCTTAAACGCATCATCAAAACGCTGATTCGCCCGCGAATAATCTCCTGCAATGATACGCTCATATCCTGCTTTATAGATCATATCTGCACGTATAGGTTTGTATATAAATTGATAACTCAAATATGTTACCGAAGCGGCAAGCGCGGCAATTAAAAGAGCCATGCGTATAATGGGAAAAAATTTGTGTACAAAAATGTATGTAACACTAGCCTGTTCTTCTTCAAGTTCTTCGCCGGTTTTGTAACCCTTTGGCAGTGATATTTTCTTTTTTAAAATTTTTCCGGCTAAAGCCGCAGCTTCACGGGCATTGCCGCCTCTAACGAGCATTTTTATAAAACTAGAAAGAAGTTTAGGCTCAACAACTTCTTCCGCAATTATTTTTTCACACGTTACACGCAAATTAAGCGGATAAGATGCTATAGTATCAAGTAAAGATTTAAGTTCCTCTTCGGTCAGCGATATTGCTTCAACTTTAATCTTTTCTTCTTCGGGCGCTTTTTTCAATGCCGGGGATGCCGTCTTTTCCACACTGTCAAGGGACGGCAAATGAAAATCATCAAGCCCGGGCAAAACATCAAGTTCTTCCACAGGTTCCGCAGGTTCAACTTCGTCCGGCACATCCGGTTCGGCGGGTGCAGGCGATTCCGGATTTGCAGCTGCGGCTTCTTTTATGTTTTCCACTTCGTCAGGCGAAGCTTTGGGGGCTAGAGATGCAAGTTCCTCGTCGGTAACTCCGCTTACATACGGAACTTCATCATCTTTAGTGTCTTCAATATCATATCCGGGAAGAACAAAAGGTACTTCATCGGCTTCGCCTTTTATCTTTTCCGGTTCACTGGTTTGAGGAGTATCGTCAAAGTTGAAACCGTCTAAATCAAAGTCTATTGGCGCCTCTTCCTGAGGCGTCTCTCCGGCGTCTGAATCCGGCATATCACCGAAACCAGCCAAAAGGGAGCTAAGATCGTCTTCCGTTCCGGCTGCGGCACTTTCCTCCGGCTCAGCTTCCACGCCGGTTTGTTCATCATAATCGGGTTTTGGGAGTTCTTCCGGTTCGCTTAACGCGACATCCGGCATAAGATCCCCTACATCGCCCATAATCTCGTCCAAGGAGAACCCGCCGCCATCTTCTTCCGCCGGGGATGCCGGCGGCGCAGCCTTAGTTTTCGGAACGGCAGTTTTTGATTCCGCCTCAGGCGGCTTTTTAGGCTCGGGCGGTTTTTTTTCAGCCTTAGGCTCTGCCGGAGCTGCCTTTTCAGGCAGAGGAAGCGATTCATGATCGGGCAGGGCGAGCTTTTCGGGGGCTAAACCAAGTTTCTTTATTATAGCATCTTCATTGCCTATTTTGCTAAAATGAGTACTAAACTGTTCAAGCTGCTTTAAAGAAGGCATATTTAAGTATTAAAAACTCCCGCCGATATTTTATATACAATATGAAAAAAGTAAAACCGATTATTCTGCTTACGTTTATTATCGGTAATTTGTACGCGGCAGATTTAGAATCTTATGAATATATTGACTTATTGTTAAATATAGTAAAACCGTCTCCGCCTGCGGTTTTTGACGATGCCGTTATTTTTACTGCATCGGGCGCTTACAAAAAGGTAGGCATAGCCTTTTCCCATGAGGATTTTAAAAAAATCTACTGGTTTAAAAAACTGCTTGTTCCCATTGATGAAACAATGGAATTCCGTGAGAACAGCAAAATACCGCCTGAATATTTACGGGATTCAAATATTTTGTTTTACCCGTACACGGTTCCGCAAACCATAAAAAAACTTGAGTATAGGCTGATTGTTGACGGACTTTGGACTACAGACCCGTCAAATCCCTCAAAACGTTTCGATATGAATTTCGGGATTGATGTTTCCTGCGCGCCGCTGCCCGTTTTCCCGGAAACAAAACCCTACGGACCATCGGACAGCGGCAAGGTCTTGTTTAGCTTTCGTGCGGAAAGCGGAGATACGGTAAGCGTAGCCGGTGATTTTAACGGCTGGGATCCGTTTATGTATGAGTTAAAAGAAACACAGCGCGGGCAGTTTTCGTTTGAGATTCCCCTGCCCGCCGGAACTTGGCATTATGTTTTTTTTCATAACGGCAAGCGTGTACTTGACCCCGCCAACCAAAAAAAAGCCTATGCCCCCGACGGCGCCACCTTCAACGTGGCGCTGGTTCAGTAAGGGTTACCAACGATAGTGGGTGAATGCCTTGTTTGCTTCCGCCATTTTGTGGGTATCCTCTTTCTTTTTGTAGGCGGTACCTGTGTTGTTGTAAGCGTCCAATAATTCTGCAGCAAGACGTTCGTCCATGCCGTGGCCGTTTCTTGCACGCGCCGCGTTGATTATCCAGCGCATACAAAGCGCTTCACGGCGGCCTTCGCGGATTTCAACCGGCACCTGATATGTCGCGCCGCCTACACGCCTTGATTTTACCTCAACAACGGGTTTTACATTATCGAGAGCCTTCAAAAACACTTCAAACGGCTCCTTATCGGTTTTTCCCTGAAGCGCGGCTATAGCTCCGTGAACAATGCTCATGGTGATCGATCTTTTGCCCTGCCACATCATACGGTTTACAAATTTAGAAACAACAATACTGTTATACTTAAAATCGGGCAGTATGCCGCGATCAATAGACTTTTTTTTGCGTCCCATGTTTTACTCCTAAGCCTTTGGTCTTTTTGCGCCGTATTTTGAGCGTCCGCGTTTGCGGTCTGCTACGCCTAGGGTATCCTTCGCGCCGCGGATGATATGGTAACGCACACCAGGCAGATCTTTTACACGGCCGCCGCGTACAAGAACAACAGAGTGTTCCTGCAAATTGTGCCCTATTCCGGGTATATAAGCTGTTACTTCGGTGCCGTGAGACAAACGTACACGGGCAACCTTACGCAATGCCGAATTCGGCTTTTTTGGGGTTACCGTCATAACACGGGTGCAAACCCCGCGCTTTTGGGGACAGGAATGAAGCGCCGGCGACTTTGTCTTTGAAGTTACTTGCTGCCGGCCGAAACGAACCAGTTGATTGATTGTTGGCATGAACTAAAAACGCTCCTATTTGAACTTACAGTATATTTCATACTGTGCGTTATTGAATTTTAAGTCAAGTAGCAAAAAAAACGGGAGACCCAACATCTCCCGTTGATTAAACAATTTCTTTATTTGGCGCGTGCGAGTGTTACCGCCGATGTAACAACTATGTCTTCCACGGAACAGCCGCGTGAAAGATCGCTTATCGGGCTTGCAAAACCTTGCAGTATCGGACCAAAAGCGGAGGCATTGCCAAGCCTCTGAACAAGTTTATAGCCGATATTACCTGCGGAAAGATTCGGGAAAACAAGTGTGTTGACCTTTCCTTCTACTGGGCTGCCCGGCGCTTTTTGCTGGGTTACCGAAGCTACCAACGCCGCGTCTGCCTGCAATTCGCCGTCGAATTTGAAGTCGGGGTTTCTGCTTGCCAGAATCTTTGTCGCTTCCTGAACCTTTGTTACATGATCGTGTGCCGCCGAACCCTTTGTGGAGAACGACATTAACGCGACATAAGGCTCGGCATCCAAAAGATCACGGCAGGATTTTGCTGCGCTTGCCGCTATGTCAGCCATTTGTTCCGCCGTAGGATCGGGTAAAACGGCGCAGTCGCTGAATATAAGGCCGCCGCCCGCTCCCCATTTTTCGTCCTGAACCTGCATAACAAAACACGAGGAGGCCGTTTTCGAGCCTTTTTCTGTGCCGATAATTTGAAGTCCGGCACGCAGTACATCGGCTGTCGCGCTAAGAGCGCCTGCAACCATGGCATCCGCATCGCCTATCTTTACCATCATCGCGCCCCAGCGCAGGAAATCTTGAATATCTTTCTTTGCACCTTCTTCGGTGGTGGGCTTAGGCACCGGCTGTCCCTTTGCTTTTTTTGCCTCTTCTTTTTCGTGAAGCATATCGTAAAATGCCTTGGCATACTTATTGAGGTTGGGCGAAGTTGCCGGATCGACAATAGTTACACCATCAAGTTTGACACCTTCTTTTTTTGCCACGCCTTCGACCAAGTCTTTAGCGCCTACAAGAAAAACTTCCGAAGCAAGTTTTTCATCAACAATAAGACGAGCTGCCTTTACGGTGCGCGGTTCGTGCCCTTCCGCTAAAACAAGTTTTTTCTGAACTTTTTTAGCTTTTTCTTTCATTTTTTGAGCAAAATCCATAATAAATTCCTCTCTTTAAATATTTTATCAGAGTATACACTAAGTTTAAAAAAAAAGAAAGTGCCGCTTCAGAAATTTGTAAAAGCCAAATACCGGGAAGCGCTAATTTGCCCTAGCTATTTTGCGGTTTATGTTGTATGGTTAGGTAAATATAAATTTATGGAGGAGAGAAGTTATGAAAAAAAAGATTGCATTTTTTGGGCTTTGCTGCACGGCGCTAACGCTTGCGGCAGGCACGGTTTTCGCCGGCGGCAATAAGAGCGGCGATTATATCATCGCTACGGACACTACATTCGCTCCGTTTGAATTTC